>JANLTJ010000258.1:0-37322 GCA_031362885.1 Betaproteobacteria bacterium | reverse complement strand
TTCAGGTCAGGGGTAGCATCACTGTTTTCTGGTACGCCGGTCGGCCGCTCATGATATCGAACCAGCGCTGCACATTGGGAAAATCGGTACGTTCAATTGGCAACGCCATCCAGCGCCAGATCGCGCAACCCATGGGAATATCGCCCATGGACAGATCTTTACCCGCGATGTAGCTGCGGTTTTTCAGGTGCGCGTCCAGCCCGGCGAGCGCATCGGCGGTCTTGAGGCGGGACTCTTCCATTGCAGCGACGTCGCGTTTGTCGGGTGGCGTGCGCACCAGATTCCAGAACAGCGGACGAAAGACGGGCCAGAATGTGGTTGTCTGCCAGTCCATCCACTTGTCTGCCTCGGCACGAATATGCAAATCTTCGGGCCACAGGCTGATCGTCCCGTGCTTGGCGGCGAGGTAGCGCACGATCGCGTTCGACTCCCACAGCACGAAACCGTCCTCCTCAAGCGTGGGAACCAGGCCGTTGGGATTGAGGTTGCGATACTGCGGGGTATTGACCACGCCAAAGCTGCCACCGGCATCGATGCGCTCGTAGTCCAGCTTCAACTCTTCGCAGCACCACAATACCTTCTGCACATTGACGGAATTGTTTCGCCCCCAGATCCTCAGCATGATGGTCTCCCGGGTTGATTGGTTGCTAAGTATCCCCCGGCAGAGCCGGGGGCTTTAGTAGCAGGCGAAGATCCAGGTGTTCGACAAAGGGAATATGAATGTCGAAACCGGTCGCTGTGCGCGTCGAGGGATTCTAAAGCGCCACCATCCCGCCGTCCACCGCTACGATCTGACCGGTGATGTAAGCGGAAGCGTTGGACGCGAGCAACACGGACAATCCCTTGAGGTCGTGATCGGAACCCAGACGTTTCATTGGCGTCATGGAGAGAATGATGTCCTCGGATTTGTCGATCATGCCCTGCGCCATTTTCGACCGGAACACGCCCGGGGCAATGGCATTGACGTTGATCCCGTGATGGGCCCACTCCACCGCCAGGGAACGTGTGAAATTGACCACGCCACCCTTGCTGGCGTTATAGGCGATGGTTGGCATTATTCGTGGGTCGGTACCCACCAACCCCGCGATGGAGTCGATATTGACGATGCGCTCATACTTGCGCGGGATCATCGAATGTTTCCCGACCGCCTGACTGACCAGAAACATCGCGGTCAGATTGAGATTGATGACTTTGTACCAGGCTTCGAGTGGATGATCCTCGCCCGGCGCTCCCCAGGCCGCACCCGCGTTGTTGACCAGAATATCGATGCGGCTGAAACTTTTTCAGCACCTGCTCCACCATGGGCTGGATGCCACTGGTGTCCTGCAAGTCGTTAACCACCGCAAGTGCGTCGATGCCCATGGGTTTCAGGTGGGCCCTGGCTTCTTCAAGTTCTGCGCCGCGCCGCGCGGTGATCGCGACCCGGGCGCCCATTTCTCCCAACGCTTCGGCAATTTGCTATCCCAGTCCGCGCGAGCCGCCAGTGATAAGCGCAGTCTTGCCGCTCAGGTCAAACAGTTCTTTGACATTCATGAAAATCCTTTCTTGTTATCATAATTACCCACCGCACCCCATCAGATTCACTGCACCGAGCGGGGGCCGCGGGAGTCCGAGCATAC
This sequence comes from Betaproteobacteria bacterium, assembly GCA_031362885.1. Classification (GTDB taxonomy): domain Bacteria; phylum Pseudomonadota; class Gammaproteobacteria; order Burkholderiales; family JACQAP01; genus JACQAP01. The sequence goes on along the minus strand of JANLTJ010000258.1, from coordinate 35,703 downwards.
CGTGGTCTGCTTGCATGGCCTCACGCGCAACGGCGGTGACTTTGACCCCTTGGCGCAACACCTGGCGACGCGCGGCATGCGCGTGATCGCGCCCGATCTCCCCGGCCGCGGACGCAGCGAACGGCTGCCCGGTATGCATCACTATGTGACAGCCACCTACTTGTCGGCGATGACCGCGCTGTTATGCCGGCTCGACGTGCAGGAGGTGGACTGGGTCGGCACTTCGCTCGGCGGTCATGTCGGTATGGAACTCGCCGCACGCCACGGGGCGCCGCTGCGCCGGCTGGTGCTCGAACGACTTCGGCGCGCGTCTGCAAGGTGCCGCGCTCAATCGCCTCGGCCGCAACGCCCGCATGGCAAGCAGTTCAACAGCATGGACGACCTGGAACGGCATCTGCGAACCGTGTATGAGCCGTTTGGTACGCTGCCGATGAGCAGTGGCGGCACATGACCGAGCACAGCGCCATGCGTGATAGCGAAGGCACCTTCCGCCAGAATTACGATCCGGTCATCAGCGCCCACTTCATGCTGTGGCCTGCCATATTGGACATCTCGCTGTGGCACGTGTGGGAACGGGTGCAGTGCCCCGTGCTGAACCTGCGCGGCGAAACCTCCGACTTGCTACTCCCCGGGACAGTCGACCGCATGAAGGAGCGGGGTATCGCCGCTGAGAACGGCCTGGTCGAGTCTGTGGAAGTTCCCAACTGTGGCCACGCTCCCGCGCTGATGGAGTTAGAGCAGATGCGCGTGGTCGAGGAATTTCTCGTGCGCGCTGACTCATGCTCGCAGATGAGGAAGGCCTCCGTCTGATCGTGCGGGCGCTTTGCCGTGATCGCACCCGGCGATATGATGATGAGAACACCCAAGAAGTGACGCCCGAGTCGCGTCAGCTTGGCAACATCGACCCGGCATCTAACAACCACTCAGGGGGACAACAATGACACAACTCACGAACCAGGCACTGACGCCCATATCGCCCGAGGCAGAAGATCATACCTTTAAAAAAGTCGCTTGGCGCCTCGTCCCGTTCCTGTTCCTGTGCTATGTCGCGGCCTATCTCGACCGCGTCAACGTCGGATTTGCCAAGCTCCAGATGCTCGACGACTTGCAGTTCAGCAGCACGGTTTACGGGCTGGGCGCCGGGATCTTCTTCATCGGGTACGTGCTCTTCGAGGTGCCCAGCAACATCATTCTGCACAAGGTCGGCGCGCGCCTGTGGATTGCCCGCATCATGCTCACCTGGGGCGTGATCGCCGGTCTGATGATTTTCGTCAAGACCCCCACGCAGTTCTACGTCATGCGCTTTCTCCTTGGCGTCGCCGAGGCAGGTTTTATTCCCGGTGTCCTGCTGTATTTGACGTACTGGTTTCCGGCCGCGCGCCGCGGGCGCATCGTGGCGCTGTTTCTGGCGGCGATTCCAGTGTCCAGCATCATCGGTGCGCCGCTGTCCGGCTGGATCCTGAACGCGTTCTATGACGTGGGGGGGCTGCGCGGTTGGCAGTGGCTGTTCCTGATCGAAACGCTGCCCTCGCTTGTGTTGGGGGTGATGATCTGGTTCTTCCTCGACGACCGCGTCGCCGACGCGAAATGGCTCACCAGCGATGAGAAGCGCATCATCTCCTCGCGCATGGCCATGGAGACCGGCGGTCACGACGAACTCTCCGCGCTGGGTGATGCGTTCCGCAGCGGCAAGGTTTGGTTGCTCGGAGTGGCCTACTTCTGCTACGCCAGTGCCATCTACGTCACCAGCTTCTGGATGCCAACCTTGATCAAGGCGCGCGGTGTTGCCGATCCGCTGCACATCGGCCTGCTCACGGCGATTCCCTACATCGTCGGCATGGTGGCGATGTACTGGACTAATGCACATGCTGATCGCACGCGGGAGCGCCGGTGGCATGCCGCGATCCCGTGCGTTCTCGCCGGCGTAGGGCTGTTGCTGAGCGCGCTGCCGGGCACGTCGCTGGTGTTTGGCATGCTGGCGTTGACGCTGGCGGCGGCCGGCGCATGCACCGCGCTGGCGGCTTTTTGGAGTCTGCCAGCAGCGTTTCTGAGCGGTGCCGCGGCAGCAGCCGGGATCGCACTGATCAATTCGCTGGGCAACCTCGCCGGGTTCGCGACTACCTCGGTGATCGGCCGAATGAGTGATGCGTTTGGTAGCGCGGCGCCCGGACTGTACCTGTTTGGCGCGCTGACCCTTGTCGGGGGCGCTCTTGTATTGCTGGTGCCCGCAAAACTGGTGAACAAGTGAGGGGCACCCGCGGTGCCCTGAATCCATGCGGCTCAGCGATGGATAGTCCCAAAAAAAGCGGGCTCCAAACAGGAGCCCGCGCACTACGTGCAAGTAACGGCTTGGCGCTTTGCGCGCCGGCTGCTTACCTGTTCAGCTTGAACACCATCACCGTTCCGCCCTGCGGAACATTGGTCTTGGTATTGGTCGCTGCGTCCAGACCAGACTGCATGCGCTGCGCATCCACGCCCCATCCCGACTGCACGGCGACGTACTGAACGCCGTCGATTTCATAGGAGGTCGGTACACCCGTCACACCCGAGGGTGTGGCGTATTCCCAGACCACGGCACCCGTGGTGGCGTTGAACGCGCGGAATTTCCGGTCGGCGGTGCCGCCGGCAAACAGCAGGTTGCCACCGGTGGTCAGCAGCGGACCCCAGTTGATGCCCTTGAAGGAGTGGTTCCAAGCCTGCTTGCCGGTCTTCAAATTCCACGCCTGCACTTCGCCGATGCTTTTGTTCGCATTCTTGCCCAGCCGCAGGCTGCCCAGCACGTCGGGAATCGGATAACCAATGAACAAGCCGCCCGGGGTGTATACAAGATCTTCCTCGGGCGCGGGCAGTTCCGAGCACAAATTGTTGGTCGCCGGAATGTAGAACAAGCCAGTATCCGGGTTGTAAGCTTCCGGCAACCAGTCCTTGCCGCCCCACAATGACGGACAGAAGGTGGTCGGAACCTTGCCCGGTGTGCGGGCTGCGTCATAGGACGGCCGTCCGGTTTTCGGGTCGATACTGGTGAAGACGTCTTGTTCGATGTACTTGTGCGCGGCGAGGAAATTCATCTTGTCCTTCGTGCGCTCAAGCACCCACAGATAGCCGTTGCGGCCCGCATGCACCGCAGACTTGACCTTCTTGCCACCGATCTCCGTGTCGATCAGCACGGGCGCGGAGACTTCGTCCCAGTCCCAGGCATCCTGCCAGTGATACTGGTGGTAGCCCTTCAACTTGCCGCTGTCCGCATCAAGCGCGACCACCGAGGTGGTGTAGAGATTGTCGCCAGGACGACCCTCGATTGGCCAGGGTCCGGGATTGCCCGTGCCCCAGAAGGTGAGGTTGGTTTCAGCATCGTAGACGCCGGTCACCCAGGTGCCGCCACCGCCAGTCTTGTAGGTCTCGCCAGGCCAGGTATCGCCGCCGGGCTCGCCGGGGGCAGCGGTGGTGTGAAACACCCACTGCTCGGCGCCAGACTGCGCATCGAAGGCTTTGACGAAACCGCGGATACCCATCTCACCACCGGAAATTCCAACGAGGATCTTGCCCTTGACCGCGAGCGGGGCCGCGGTGGTGTAGTAGCCGTGCTTCCACTCGCCAATCTTGGACTCCCAGAGTTTCTTGCCGGTCTTGGCATCGAGCGCGACCAGGAATGTATCGAGCGTGGTGTAGTACACCTTGTCGCCATACAGGGCCACCCCGCGGTTGGTCGGGTGCAGTTGCAGCAGGTCCTTGGGCAACTCTTTCTTGAAGCGCCAGAGCTCTTCACCCGTCTTGGCATTGAGGGCGATGACCTGGCTACCCGGGGTGGTGACGTACATGTAGCCGTTGTTGACGATGGGCGGCGACTGGTGGCCTTCCTGCAGACCGGTCGTGAACGACCAGGCGACCGTCAGATTCTTGGCGTTCTTGTCGGTGACCTGCTTCAGCGGGCTGTATCCCCACCCGGCATAGTTACCGCGATACATGAGCCAGTTGGCGGGCTCGGGGTTTTTCAAGCGCGCGTCGGTGACGGGCGTGTAATCCATGGCCAAGGCCATGGTGGGCACAAGTAACAGCGCCCCGAACAGTTGCATTTTGGTGTGTCTCACATAACCTCCTTCTTGGTTTAAGGGTACTGCCAAAGGTGGCAACCGTTGTGCGGCGCCATTAGAAATTTCATGCAGGGGCACCCGGCGCCGCGCTCAGGGCGCCGGCAATCACCAGTTCATCGCCCTCCAACTTGATGGCCACCCACGGCAGTGCGCGTGGCGCAGGTCCGTCCGCTACTTTTCCGGAATCGAAAGGATCGAACTGCGTGGAGTGGCAATAGCAAAGTAGCTTGCTGGTCTTGGCCATCCAAGCACTGACATCGCAGCCTGCATGGGTACAAATCGCGGAAAATGCCAGCACACCGTCGGCGGCGCGCTTCTTGGCCTCATCGTCCAGCTTGGTCTGGTCGACCCTAATCAACAACAGCTTGCTCAGGCGCGATTCGTTTCGAATCTTCCTGGTCGCCGGATCGAAGGGAAATGCCAGTACCACCTTTGCGGGTCTGATATCCGCTGCCCGCAAGGCCACCGGCGCGTCTTCGACGGTGTGCAGCACGAGGCGGTCGCCGACCACGATCTGTCCCTCGTCACTGGCGAAGCCCAAGCGCGTGGTCAGCCCGGCGGCGAGGCCGGCGATCATTCCGAAGATACGGCGCCTGGATTCCACGTTCGGCTGCGCTGATTGGCACTGGCAGCCGCATAGGCCCGCCTGACAACCCGTTTGCTTCTCATTCATGATTCGTTCGTTCCGTTGTGTGCGCCCGATGCACGGGCAATGCAGGGCTAACGCCGAGGTAATCAAAAAATACCGCTACTGCTCCACAGCTAAAGTGAGGCTGCCCTCAATCCTATCGATGGGCACCGCGTTGGCGCCAGTTGCGCTCGGCCTCGTCCCACGCGCCGAGTGCCTGCAGATCGGGCACCCAGGCCAAGCCGGTCTTGCCGTCCGAGGATTTCGCCTCGGGGGTGACGACCACGTCAAGCAGAGCTGGTCGATTGTCCAGTGCCCGTTTGATGGCACCAGGAAGATCCTCCGTCTTCTCCACGCGCTCGGCGTGCATGCCGAAGGCGCGTGCCATGGCGGCGTAATCGGCATACTGCAAACGCGTACCCACCACCTTGCCGTGAGTATCGGTTTGATCGTGCACTTCAATCTGCCATGCACCATTGTTGGCCACCACAATGAGCAGCGGCGCCTTGTGGCGCACGGCGGTGTCGATCTCCATGGCGTTGAAACCAAATGCGCCATCCCCCGTGGCCACCACCACCTGCCGCCCGGGCAAGGCGAGACTCGCCGCCACGCCAAAGGGCGTGCCGATGCCGATGCAGCCGAGCGAGCCGGGATCGAGGTAGGTCGATGCCGACAGGCCGACCCGGGCAAAGCTCAGGAAGTCGCCGCCATCTGCGATGACGACCGCGTCGGGATCGAGCTGAAGTTGCAATTCCCCCAGCAGGCGATTGGGATGAATGCGGCCGTCGCTGCCGTTGGCCGCGGTCAGCATGGATTTGCGTAGTTTGCTGGCGCGCTCTTCATGCTTTTGCCGCGTAGTGGTGAGCCAGGCGCGATCGGCGGCGCTGGCGCGCGTGCCCGCGACTTGGACCATGGCCGCCAGCGTGGCGGCGGGCTGGGCGAAAATCTCCACTTCGCCGCGGCGGTTGTCGCGCAGTTCCGAGGGCGCGTCCGCGATGCGCAGAAAGCGCGCCGCGCCAAACACCGCCGGAGAGCCATAGGCCAACTGAAAGTCGAGGCGGCGCCCGAGTGTCACCACCAGATCGGCTTCACTCATGACAGCGCCGCGCATGGCCGCCACGACGGAGGGATGCTCGTCGGGCACCAGACCGCGGCTCTCGCCCGTATCCAGATAAAGCGCACCGCTCTTATCGAGCAGCGCGCACAGTTCGCGGCCGCCCCCGCGCGCGCCGCGGCCACTGATAATGAGAGGGCGCTTGGCCGAAAACAGCAAGTCCACCGCCGCTTCCACCTGCCGTGCATCGGGCAGCAGCACGGGGCGTGGCTTGGCATTGAAGTGTTCAGGCATCTGCACCGCGCGCGGCACTTCGCCGCGCAGCGTGTCGGCAGGAAAGTCCAGATAGACGGGACCGGGATCGCCGCCTTGCCCGAAAGCGCGCGCCACCGCCTCGTCCAGTTCTTGCAGCACCAGCGCCGGCACGCGCACGGTGCGGGCGTAGCGCGTGAGGGGGCGTACGAAATCGGTGTGCACCACATCCTGCAGCGCGCCACGATTCTCCTGCGGCATGGGTGGCAGGCCGGAAAGCACCAGCACCGGCGCGCGCGCCACGTGGGCGTTGGCGATGCCGGTCATGGCGTTGGTGACACCCGGTCCCGCCGTCACCAGGGCCACTCCCAGTTGGCCAGTGAGTTCGGCGTGGGCGTGCGCCATGTAGACGGCGGCGCGCTCGTCACGTACGTCCACGATGCGGATGCCTTCGGCATCGCAGCGCATGAAGATGGGCATGATGTGCCCGCCGCACAGCGTGAAGATGCGGTCGACGCCGCGCGCCTTGAGGAAGCGCGCGATCACACCGGCGGCGCAGTCGGCGGTGAGTTTCGGAGGAAGGCTGCTCATGCTTTGGCCGTGGTGGTTCGGGTGGATTTTTTCAGGGGGCGCAGATCGATGACACCGGGTTCCTTGCGTGGATCCGCGCCGGGCGGGAAGATGCGAACCTTCTGGATCTTCTGCGAACTGGTGGTCGGAAGCGATTGCACGAACAGGAAGTAGCCCGGGGTTTTGAAGTACGCGAGCCGCTCGTTGCAGTAGTCGAACAGTTCGCGCGCAAAGGCTTCATTGGCATCCTCTGGGCGCTTCGGAATAACCAGCGCCATCACTTCCTCCTCGCGCACCTCGTCGGTCACGGCCAGCACGGCCACTTGCTTTACCTTGTCGTGCGAGGTGATACGCTCCTCAACCTCCGCAGCCGGGATGTTTTCTCCGGCGCGGCGAATGATGTTCTTGGCGCGATCCAGAAAGAAATACATGCCGCTCTCATCCTGCTGGACCATATCGCCGGTGTGAAACCAGCCGTTGCGCCAGGCTTCCTCGGTGGCCGCGTCATTTTTCAGGTATCCGGAAAAGAAGCCCAGACGCGGTGACTGCGCGCTGTGCCGGATAACCATTTCACCTGGCTGTCCCACCAGCGCGTCGTTGTCGTTGGCATCCACCGTGCGCAGTTCCGCGCCAGGCACCGAGCGGCCGAGGGCGCGCGTGTGAATCATGCGCGGTTCGATGTGGTCGGTGGTCATGCGGCCGGTTTCGGTCATGGCCCACATCTCCTCCAGCGGAAGGTTGTAACGGCGCTCGAACTCCGCATGCAGATTGGGTTCGCAGCCGGCGCACAGGGCGAACTTCACGTGGTGATTACTTTCGTGCGCAGAGGGCGGCAGCTTCAGCAAAATAGCCGGTATCACGCCCTGAAACTGCACTGCCGTGACACGGCAGTTGATGATGTCATCCCAGAACGTGCTGGCGTGAAAGCGATCCGGAAACACCAGACATCCACCGCTGAGCAGCATGGTGGGCAGTGAGATGGAGAGGCAATTGGCGTGGTGCAGCGGTAGCGGGTTGTAGAGGCGCTCCTCACCTTCCTTGAGCGAGAGCCGGTGGCCGCGCGAGATGAACCACTGGCCCCAGTAATGGAAGTATTCGTTGGTGAGCACGCAGCCTTTCGGTCGCCCCGTGGTGCCGGAGGTGTAAAGCAGGGCGGCCTCCGTAGCGCCGTCGGGGTTGAAATCTCGTGCTGGCACGGGCGGCGTAGGCAGCGGTTGGGTGAGATCATCGAAGGTCAGCACCGGAATCGGATTGGCCATGGCCTTCACCGCCGAGCGCAGATCGGCGACCCGTTCGCGGATGCCCATGGCCACGCAGGCCTCGGAGTGCTCCAGCAGGTAGGTGATCTCGTCGTGACGAAAGTCGGGGCTGACGCTTACCGTACTGCAACCCAGCGCGTTCAAGGCGAAGTGATGAAAGACGAACTCCGGGCGCTGGTCAAACAAGATGGCGACGCGATGTCCCAGGCCGTATCCGGCACTGCGGTAATAGCGGATGCGCTCCTGCACGGCGGCGTAGGTTTCGTTCCAGGTGAACTCCTTTCCTTCCGGGTAGTAGGCGCGCCCGGCCATGGGCGGCACGCAGTACGCGGGCCGGTCGCCATGCTTCGCTACCGTGCGTTGCAAGGATTGGTACAGAGTGCCGAGTGCGAGTGCATCCATGGAAGTGCGGTAGGTCATCAGACTGAAGTGTTGCCGGTGCGGCGGGGGCGTGCCGCGGGTTTGGGTTCTTGAACAACGCGCTGACCCAGGCGCTCAATAAGTACGTCGGAAGCGTGTGAGATGTGATGGCGTGCGACGCGTTCGGCCTTGTCCGCATCCCCGGAGGCAACGGCCTTCAGGATGGCCTCGTGCTGGTCCCAGATATCGTCCGGCGTCTGGCCGCGCAGCACTTCGCCCATGACGCGGCGAAGATAGCTCCAGTGCGGTGTGCAGACCTCTTCGATGAGCGGGTTACCTGAGAGGTTGTAGAGGAAGTAGTGGAACTCCATGTCCGCGGCGGTAATCTGCGCGATAGACCCCTTCTTGACGGCGGCGCGGCCACGCGCTAGCAAGGCGGCACCTTCCGTCTTGACCACTTCGGGAGCGATACGGGCCACCCTGGCCGCCGACAACCCTTCCAGCAGCGCGCGCACTTCCAGCAGATTACGCACATACTCGATGTCGAGCGGCACAATCGTCAGTCCCCGGCCGGGTGCGTCGCGCAGCAGGCCCCGGCTACGCAGGAGCAGCAACGCCTGCTGCACTGGCTGGCGCGATACGCCCAAGGCGTCGGCCAGTTCTTCTTGAATCAAGCGACTGTCCGGCCCGAACTTTCCCTCTGTAATCTCCGCCAGGATGGACTCGTATACCTGATCGACCAGTGTGGGTTGGGGGTTTAGCGCTTGCATGTCAGTCCGGAACGGCGGCGGTGATGTGGCTGAGGTTGCACTGGGTAGATTGAAAACAAGCGCAAAGGCGAGCGATGATGAATTCTGAGTTTAGCACTCTGAATTCAGACTGCAAGCTTTTTTCCCGACCCACTTTCGCCATTCGACCTTGCTGGTCGCGATTGCATGGGCACGCGCACTACTGTCCGGTTAAATCACCCAAGCCGAGCCCCAGAACCAGCACTGGCGCGGACGACAGACCGATTTCGTTTGGTGCCGACTCGAACTGCGTTTGCGAAGAATCGCGTGGTTTCCCGGGGTTGACTGCCCCCGGAGAGTGCGCATGTACGCCGGCAAGACCTTGTTCAGTCAAGTCATGGAGTTCGTGCTGCGGTCCAGTTTCGCGCGCATCATGCAGCGCTACGCCGACAACGGGGGCGTGCGCACGCTGTCGTGCTGCCGAGCAGTTCCGCGCGATGGCCTTTGCTCAGAGTCCGTGAAGAATTCGGTTTTGAAAACTTTGCAGGCATAGCGTGGTAAGTATCCCTCTGGAAAGCCGGGGGCTTTAGTTTGTAAGCCGCTCAAAGCGGCTTGACGGCCCCGCTTCCCTTGGGCCACCTTTTCGGTGGCCACTCACTACCAAAGTTTTATCTGCTCCAACTTCTCGTCCACCTTCTCCTAGTTGCGGATGTACTCCCGAATCATCGCCTCATCGCGGCCCATCGTGGATACAAAATACCCTCTGGCCCAGAAATGCTGACCGACGAAATTGCGTTTTCGGTCCCCGTACACCGGTGCCAGGTGAATCGCACTCTTGCCTTTGATGTACCCCACCACATGCGATACCGCGTAGTTCGGCGGTATCGCCAACTTCATGAGCACGTGATCGGGCTCAGATGCCCTTCTTCAACCCGGCTTTCCTTCCGCTTCGCCAATTCGTGAAACACCTGCCCAAGGCGCTGCCGTAGCTGCTCATACAACGTCCTGAGGCGATACCTGGGTATTAATACAACGTGATATTCGCACTCCCACTTCGTATGACTTACTCAGGAGTCGGCAATTATGGCGACAGATATTTCTCGATCTTCACTTACTTAGCCTTCCAACATATTTGACAGGACTTCAATTCAAAGTCGCTTCCCTCATCCCCACCCTTCTGCTCCGCTTCAAGTGTGCCCTTGTCCCGGAGGGAGAAGGTCTTTTGCCTCCCTCTCCCTCCGGGATACCCAGGCGCAGCCGGGAGTACCCGTTTGGAGGGACCGAGGGTGAGGGAAAAACGTGTCGTGAATTACGAAAAAATCAATCAATTATCACCGCCTTCCGTGTCACCCAAGTTAACGACTCCTGAGTAGGCTTTCGTACTGGTCCATCGTGAAATTTCTCCTCGCGTCCTTTGGCGGCTCACGTTCGGGAGTTTCCTCCGATGGACTTCCGTATCTGTCAAAATACTACGGCCTCCCCGGCAGAGCCGGGGGTCTCCCGCTGACGCTAGCGAGCCGAGCCCAGTTCCGCGATCGTGGCGTCGATCAGCCGGCGCGATATGCTGATCTTGCCGGGCATGACCTGCGGCAGCCGATCAGCGCTGAACCAGTCCGCGGCCTCGATTTCGCCAGCCTGCGGTGTGATTTCACCGCTTGTGTATTCGGCAGTGAACGCGATCATCAGGGAATGCGGAAACGGCCACGGCTGGCTGGCGAAATAGCGCACATTGTCCACTTCGATGCCGACTTCTTCGCGCACTTCGCGCACCAGGGTTTGCTCCAGCGTCTCGCCCGGCTCCACGAATCCGGCCAGCGCGCTATACATTCCCGGCGCGAAATGCGGTGAGCGCGCCAGCAGGAATTCGCGCCCGCGCCGTATCAGCGCCATGATGGCGGGCGCAATGCGGGGATAGTGAACCTGCCCGCAGTTCGGACATTCGCGCGCGCGTTCATGGTTTTTCATTTGTGTCGGCGTGCCGCAGCGCCCGCAGAAGCGGTGCGACCGGTCCCAGTCCATGATCTGAAAGGCGCGGCCGGCCAGCGCGAACAGCGCATCATCAATGGACCCGAACAGCGCGCGTAGCCCAGACCACTGCATGCCGTGCGGCGGCGTGATGCCCTCTTCGAGTTCGCAGGCAAAACAATGCTGCCCGCCGAGAATGCCAAGGTACTGGCTGCTCTTGGGCGCGACGCCGAACTCGCGCATATCGCCTGCGCTCGGAACGCTGGCACACTGCGCATCGCGCTGAACCAGAATCTGGGCACCCTGAAACGCAAACCACAATGCCGGCCCAACCCGATCCGTGGGCGGCGTGACCAGCGCGGTAAATCGTTCGGGCGTTGCCAGGATCATGGTTATTTCTTCGGCATGTACAAGTCGGTGATACTGCCTTCGGCGATCTCGGCGGCGAACATCACCGTCTCCGACAAGGTCGGATGCGAATGAATGGTCAGCGCCAGATCGGCGGCGTCGGCGCCCATTTCCAGCGCCAGCACGGTTTCCGCGATGAGTTCGCCGGCATTCGGTCCGACAATGCCGGCACCCAGCAACCGGCGCGTTTTCTTGTCGAGGATGAGCTTGGTCAGACCCTCGTCGCGCGCCATGGCGCGTGCGCGCCCACTTGCGGCCCAGGGAAAGCTCGCCTTCTCGATCTCGATGCCTTGCGCCTTGGCCTGAGTCTCGGTCAGACCCATCCAGGCAATCTCGGGATCGGTATAGGCCACCGAGGGAATGGTGAGGGCGTCGAACGCGGCCTTGTGTCCGGCGATGACTTCTGCCGCGATCTTGCCTTCATAGCTGGCCTTGTGCGCCAGCATCGGCTCGCCAACGATGTCGCCGATAGCGAATATGTGGGCGACATTGGTGCGCAACTGTTTGTCCACGGGAATGAAGCCGCGGTCGTTGACGTTTACGCCCGCTGCCTGTGCCGCGATGGCTTTTCCGTTCGGACGCCGACCCACCGCCAGCAGCACGCGGTCGTACACCTGGGCGGCCGGTGCGTTTTCACCCTCGAACGTCGCTTTGAGGCCATCTTTGTGCGCTTCGAGTTTGGTGACCTTGGTCTTGAGATAAATGCCTTCATAGCGTTTTTCGATGCGCTTGTGCAGCGGCCGGATCAAATCGCGATCGGCGCCGGGAATCAGGCCGTCGCGCAATTCCACCACGGTGACTTTCGCCCCCAGCGCGTCATAGACGCAGGCCATCTCCAGGCCAATGATGCCGCCGCCGATCACCAGCAGGCGCTTCGGAATGTCTTTCATGTCCAGCGCCGAGGTGGAATCCATCAAACGCGGATCGTCGTAGGGGAAACCGGGAATGCGCGCCGACTGCGAGCCTGCGGCGATGATGGCGTGATCGAAGGACACTTTCTTCACGCCTTCGCTGGTTTTCACTTCAATCATGTGCGCGGATGTGAATGCACCCGCACCCTGCATCACGCTGACCTTGCGCTGCTTTGCCAAGCCGGCCAGGCCACGAATGGATTTTTCGACCACGCCGTTTTTCCATTCGCGCAGTCTGTCGAGTTCGATGGCCGGTTTACCGAAGGCGAGTCCGAAGTGGCTCATTTCTTCGGCTTCCGCGATGACACGCGCGGCATGCAGCAAGGCCTTCGACGGGATGCAGCCGACGTTCAAACACACCCCACCCAGTACCGCATAGCGTTCGATCAGCACCACTTGCTTTCCCAGATCGGCGGCGCGAAATGCCGCCGTGTAACCGCCCGGCCCGGAACCAAGCACCACGACCTCGGCATGAATGTCGCCCTTGATGATCGGCGAGGCGGATGTGGCCGCCGGTGCCCTGGCCGGTGCGTTCGCCGGCGGTGGTACGGGTTTGGGTGCTTCCGCTTTTTGCGCCGGGACGGCCGCCGCCGCGGTTTCGAGCGTAAGAATCAGACTGCCTTCGGATAACTTGTCGCCGACTTTGACCTTGATCTCGCGCACCACACCGGCCTGCGGCGAGGGCACTTCCATGGTTGCCTTGTCCGACTCCAGCGTGATCAGCGCATCTTCCTTGTTGATGTTGTCCCCGGCCTTGACCAGCACCTCAATCACGGGAATGTTTTTGAAATCACCGACGTCGGGGACTTTTATTTCGATCAGATTGCTCATGAAGTTTTCTTAACGTTGACCCGATAAAGATTTTTACGCTGACGATCTCGCTCCCGCCACCCGGTTCACTCACGGATTTGGCCGTCACCCAGCACGATGTATTTCAGCGAAGTCAGGCCCTCCAGGCCCACCGGGCCACGGGCATGCAGCTTGTCGGTGGAAATGCCGATCTCGGCGCCGAGGCCGAATTCGAAGCCGTCGGCGAAACGCGTCGACGCATTGACCATGACCGAAGCAGAATCCACTTCGCGCAGAAATCGGCGGGCGCGCGTCAGGTCCTCGGTGACGATGGCATCGGTATGCTGCGAGCCGTACACCGCAATGTGGTCAATGGCCTGATCGAGGTCCGCGACAATGCGAACGGAAAGTATGGGCGCCATGTATTCCGTGTACCAGTCTTCTTCACTCGCAGGCCTCATTTGCGGGACGATTTTTCTTGCCGTCTCGTCGCCCCGCAGTTCGACGCCTTTGTCCAGATAAATTTTTGCCAACGGCGGCAGCACGCGCGCGGCAATGTCCTTGTGCACCAGCAGAGTCTCCATGGTGTTGCAGGTGCCGTAGCGCTGGGTCTTGGCGTTGTCGGCGATGCGGATCGCCTTGTTTAGGTCCGCCTTGTCGTCGATGTAGACGTGACAGACACCGTCCAGATGCTTCAATACCGGGATGCGCGATTCGGCGGAGATGCGCTCGATCAGTCCTTTGCCACCGCGCGGCACGATGATATCCACGTAGTCCTTCATCGTGATCAGTTCGCCGACGGCAGCGCGATCCGTGGTCTCGATCACCTGTACCGCGGTTTCCGGCAGGCCTGCCGCTTTAAGGCCTGCATGCACGCAGGCGCCCACCGCCTGGTTGGAATGGATGGCTTCGGAACCGCCACGCAGAATGGCGGCGTTTCCCGACTTCAGGCACAAGCCGGCGGCATCCGCGGTCACATTCGGACGCGCTTCGTAAATGATGCCGATGACCCCCAAAGGCACGCGCATTCTGCCGACCTGTATCCCGCTGGGCCGGTAGCGCAGGTCGCTGATCTCGCCTACCGGGTCGGGCAGTTGTGCAATCTCGCGCAAACCCTGCGCCATGGCCGCGATACTTTTCGGCGTGAGGGTCAGGCGATCGATCAGCGCCGCATCGAGGCCCCTGGCCCGCGCCGCCGCGACATCCCGGGCATTGGCCTCGCCCAAGCGCGACAGATCGCGTTCGACGACCTCGGCCATCGTCATCAGCGCATGATTTTTCGCCGCAGTTTCAGTTTTCGCGATGCTGCGCGCCGCGTGCCGCGCCGCCTTGCCCACTGAGTGCATGTAGGACTGAATATCCATTCTTCTACCCGCGAAGTCCGGCGGCGATTTTACCGCGATTCGCCGTCTCGCGACCTTGAGGCGCCGCCATCAAGTCCAGCCCGACGCTCAGTAGCGCATCCCACACATCGCCGCTGGCGAGGCCCTTGATCATGCGATCGACCTCGGCTGCGCTGCGCAGCGCGGCCATCAGTTGCGTTTGCGTGAGACGGCGCAAGGCGACCGGCATCAGATCCTGGCGCGCGCCCCACACCCGGGCATCGCGCAGCGCCTGCGCCATCGGACGGCCCCGGGCCACCGCGCTCTTGATGCGAGCCATGGCGCGCGCTTCTTCCGCAATCGCCCAGAGGACCAGTGGCGCCGCCACGCCCTCGCCATGCAGGCCGTCGAGCATACGCACGAAATGCGCGCGGTCGGCCTTGAGCAAGGTGGCGCCGATGTCAAACACGTTAAAGCGCGCGACATCGACGACGGCGTTTCTGACTTCCTCGAACGGCAGCGTGCCGGCGGGAAACAGCAAGGCGAGTTTGCGCACCTCCTGATGGGCGGCCATGAGATTGCCCTCCACCCGCTCGATCAGAAAATCGATGGTCTGGACGTCGGCCTGCTGTTGTTGTTGTGCCAGACGGCCGGTCAGCCATTGGCCGAGCTTGCCGCGCTTGATCGCGGCGGCATGCACCGTAACCCCCGCGCCATCAAGGGTTTCGAACCATTTCGACGACAGCGTCTGGCGATCCATGGCCGGCAACGTGATCAAGGTCACGGTCTCCTCCGGCAGAGAGCCCGCCAGGGTCTGCAACGCTTCACTGCCATCCTTGCCGGGCTTGCCGGAGGGGATGCGCAAATCGAGCAGGCGTCTTGGTGAAAACAGGGACAGGCTGTTGCTCGTCATGGCGAGCTCCGACCAGTCAAAATTGGCATCGGCGATCAGCACCTGGCGTTCCGAGTACCCCTGCTCCAGCGCTGTCGCGCGAATGCGATCGGCGGCTTCCAGCGCCAGCAGCAACTCTTCGCCATATACGACATAGAGCCGCTTGAGTCCGCGTGAAAAATGCTGGGCCAGTTGTTCCGAATCGATGCGCATGGCGGAGGGTCAGGAAAGTTTGCGCGCCGATGCTTCGCCGATCTTGCCGCGGATAAACTGCCTCCAGCGCAGGTCCCGGTTGGTGCTCCGGTTGTCAAATTCGGCGGCGATCCGCAGCCCGGCAAAGGTGCCGTCGGCAACCATTACCGGAGTCATTTTCGGTCCAGGCAATTCTTCGCCATCGTCAATCCGGCGATGACTGAAACCTGACTCTTCGCTCCACGCCAGCACGCGCTCGTGGTTCAGACGGTTGTAGCAGAGCTGAAACGCGATCACCTTTCCGGCCACGTCGGTCCAGGCGAACAGATCGAAAAAATCGTCCTGGAACCCGTGCCGTTGCCGGTCGGCATCATCCTGACGCACCGCGCGTATTTTGTGCAGCATGGGGCCTGGGTCACTCGTTCATGCGTGCCAGCAGTTGCTCGATTTTTTCCGGGTCGTCGCTGCGCAGCATCTTATGGGACAAGCCAGTGACTTTCTGCAGGTCGGATTTCAGAACCTGCTGCTTGACCGACAACAGATGCGCGGGATGCATCGAAAATTGGCGCAAACCGAAACCCAGCAGCACGCGGGTGAGCCGCACATCGCCCGCCAATTCACCACATACGGCGACCGGCACGTTGGCCTGCTTGGCGCTGCGAATGATGTGCGCCACCAAATTGAGCACCGCCGGATGCAGGGGATCGTACAAATGCGCGACCGTATCATCCGCGCGATCGATCGCGAGCAAGTACTGGATCAGATCGTTGGTGCCGATCGACAAAAAATCGAGTTTGCGCGTGAAGGTTGAAAGCGACAGCGCGGCAGCCGGAATCTCGATCATGCCGCCGACCGGAACCTTCTTGTCGTAGGGAGTTCCATCCTCATCGAGGCTGCGCCTGGCCTCTTCAATGTGGTGCATGGTCTGGTTGAGTTCGTTCCCGGAAGAAAGCATTGGGATCAGAATGCGCACCTTGCCGTAGTGGGATGCTCTCAGGATCGCGCGTAACTGGCGATGAAACATCTGCGGCTCGGCCAGGCACAGGCGGATCGCCCGCAGCCCCAGCGCCGGGTTGGGTGCAACCCGTTCGGCGGCGTCGATGCTCTTGTCGGCCCCCAGGTCGAAGGTTCGGATCGTGACCGGGTGGCCGTCCATTTCCTCGACGACACGGCGATAAGCCTCAAACTGTTCTTCTTCGTCCGGCAAATCGCCACGGTTCAGGTAGAGAAACTCGGTGCGAAACAAGCCGACGCCGTCGGCGCCGTTGTCCTTCGCGTCGGCCACATCGTCCGGCAGTTCGATGTTGGCGTGCAGTTCAACTGCGGTCCCGTCGAGCGTGGTGGTTTTGGTTTTCTTGAGCCGCTTTAACTTGAGTCGTTCCAGTTGCCATTGTTCCTGGCGCAACTTGTACTCGGCGAGCACGGTCTTGTCCGGGTTGACGATGACCACGCCGTGACTGCCATCGACGATCAGGACTTCATTTTCCCGGATCAGCGTGCGCGCCTGGTGCAATGCCACCACGGAAGGAATGTTCAGGCTGCGCGCAATGATCGCGGTGTGGGACGTGGCGCCACCGAGGTCGGTGACAAAACTCGCGAAGCGGTGGCTTCGGAACTGAATCACGTCCGCGGGGGAAAGATCGTGGGCGACGAGTATGCTGTTTTCCTCCGGCGTGCCGCGCGCGAGCACTTCGCCGGGCCGGCCCATCAGAACCTTGAGAACGCGCTCGACAACCTGGATTACATCGGTCTTCCGGTCGCGAAGATAGCCGTCTTCAATGCTCTCGAACTGCTCGATCAGGGCATCCATTTGCAGCTTGAGTGCCCACTCGGCATTGCATTGCAGGGATTTGATCAGTTGTTTCGGCGTTTCCGACAGCGTCGGATCGTCGAGAATCATCCGGTGCACGTTGAGGAAAGCCTCGAACTCAGCCGGTGCGCCCACGGGCAGGTGCTCGCCCAGGCTCGCGAGTTCCGCGCGCGCGGTTACCACCGCGGCATCAAAGCGCGCGGCCTCCTCGGCAACGCGCGACCCGGCGATGTCGTAGTGGGCGACCTCAAGCTGGGCGTGTGAAACCAGTTGCGCATGCCCGATGGCAATGCCGCCGGAAACACCGATGCCGTGAATAGTGAAGCTCATGGAAAAGCAGGGGCGAGGGACGAGGGACGGGGGTTTGAGCTTCGCGCTCTTCTCCCACTTCTCGCCGCGCTCTCATTGCGCGTCCCTCGCCCCCGTCTCATTCCCCTTCCCCGAATCTGTCACTGATCAAGGCTATCAGCGCCGACATGGCCTGGGCTTCATCGGTGCCGGTGGTTTCGATAGTCACGATCGCGCCTTTCGCCGCAGCCAGCATCATGACGCCCATGATACTTTTGGCGTTGACCTTGCGATCATCGCGCGAGATCCAGACTTCGGACGTGAACTGGCCTGCCGTCTGCGTAAGCTTGGCCGATGCCCGGGCGTGCAGCCCGAGTTTGTTGATAATTTCAATTTCCCGTTGCAGCATGTTTTGACAATGGCGAGGGCATTTTCACCACTCCTTCCAGGCCGCCCGAAACCGCTTTGGCAAGAACGGTCTTGAGTGGTTCGTTGCGGTAGGTCAATGCGCGTACCAGCATCGGCAGGTTGACTCCGGCGATGCCTTCGATATGGCCGGCGACCAGCAACCGGCAGGCCAGATTGCTGGGCGTAGCGCCGTATACATCGGACAACACCAGCACGCCCTGGCCCTGGTCCAGACTCTGCACCAATCGGATGGCTTCGGGCAGCAGTTTTTGCGGGTCATCTTGGACACCGACGCCCATTTGGGCGAGTTGTGGCGGGCGCCCGCCCATGACGTGGCTGGCACAGTGGATCAGGCTTTCGCCCAGTGAGCCGTGTGCGACGATCAGAATCCCGACCATGGTGAACTGTGAATGTTGACGGGGATGGACAGGCAAATTCTACCCGCGAAGGTCAGGGCGTGAATGGCGAACGGCGATCGGTAACCGGCCAGCGCGAGGGAGGACACCCATCGCGCATTTCCCGTTCGCTGTTCACCATTCACTGTTTACCCTTCACCGTTCACCGTTTTTTCCAGCACATCGATCATCATGCCTGCCACGTTGAATCCGGTCTGGTCGGCAATTTCGCGCATACAGGTGGGGCTGGTGACATTAACCTCGGTCAGGTAGTCGCCGATCACGTCCAGGCCAACGAGCATCAGGCCCGCCGCCTTCAGTTCCGGGCCCAACGCACGCGCTATTTCCAGGTCGCGGTCCGACAAGGGTTGCGCCACACCGGTTCCACCCGCCGCGAGATTGCCGCGTGTCTCGCCCGGTTTCGGAATGCGCGCCAGGGCATAGGGTGCCGGTTCGCCGCCAATGATCAGCACGCGCTTGTCGCCCTTCACGATTTCCGGGATATAGCGTTGCGCCATGATGGTGCGGCGTCCGTAGTGGGTGAGGGTCTCGATCACCACGCCGACATTGTGATCCTGCCGGTGCAGCCGGAATACCGAGGTTCCGCCCATGCCGTCCAGGGGTTTGAGAATGACATCACCGTGCTCGGCGAGAAAGTCGCGGATCAGGTGCTCTTTCCGGGTCACCAGCGAAGGAACGGTGAACCGGGAGAACTTCGCGATCGCAAGCTTTTCGTTGTGGTCACGCACCGCGCGCGGATCGTTGATCACGCACGCTCCCTGGCGTTGCGCCAGCTCCAGCAAATAAGTGCTGTAGATGTACTCCATGTCGAACGGCGGATCCTTGCGCATCATCACCGCATCGAACGACTCCAGGCCCACGGCCCGGCATTCGCCGGTCCGATACCAGTGCTTTTCGTCCGGCATCAGCACCAGGTCGCGCGCATAGCCGAGCACCTTGCCGTCGCGCAACACCACGTCTTCCTGCTGCAGCACGGCCAGAGCGTGGCCGCGCGAGGCGGCCTCGCGCATCATGGCGTAAGACGAGTCTTTGTGGGTCTTGATGCTGTCGAGCGGATCAAGAACGAAGGCGATTTTCATCGGAGCTCGCGCGCTCGGCAGACCTGGGTTGGGAGCGGCGGATTGTAGCAGAGGCATCTAACGCGCCTGCCGCGGTTGCCGCAGGCTTGGGTTGAAACGCCCTTGCCTTCGATCAAGGGCATTTCAGCCAATAAAGAAACGGGCGCCCATGGGCGCCCGTTGAAAGGTAAGAATTCTTACCGAAGGATCATCCTACATGTGATAGGCCTTCTCGCCGTGCAGAGTGGAATCCAGTCCTTCGCGCTCCTGATCTTCCGGCACACGCAGGCCGACAATCAGGTCCACGACTTTGAACGAGATCGCCGCCACTACGCCAGACCAGATCAGAGTGGTCAGCACGCCGATCGCCTGAATGGTGAACTGGCTGGATATGGAGTAGTCAGGTGCAACGGCATTGGCGACGTAGTCCCAGACGCCGGTGCCGCCCAGCGACGGGGCAGCGAACACTGCGGTGCCCAGCGCGCCCAGAATTCCGCCCACGCAGTGAACCCCGAATACGTCCAGCGAATCGTCATAGCCGAGCATGCGCTTGAGGCCGGTCACTGCCCACAGGCAGACCAGGCCCGCGATGGCGCCCAGCGCGATGGCGCCCATCGGTCCGACGTAGCCGCAGGCCGGCGTGATCGCCACCAGGCCGGCAATGGCGCCCGATGCGATGCCCAGCATGGTCGGCTGACCGCGTACACCCCATTCCGCGAACATCCATGCCAGCGCCGCGGCGGCGGTAGCCAGTAGTGTGTTCGCGAATACCATGGTTGAAATGCCATTGGATTCCAGGTTGGAACCGACGTTGAAGCCGAACCAGCCCACCCACAACAAGGACGCGCCGACCATGGTCATGACCAGGCTGTGCGGCGGCATCGCTTCCTTGCCGTAGCCGATGCGCTTGCCCACCATCAGGCAGCCGACCAATCCGGCGATACCGGCATTGATATGCACGACGGTTCCGCCGGCGAAATCAAGGGCTCCTTTCTGGAACAGCCAGCCGGCCGTGGCCGTGGCCGCTTCGGCGGCTTTGGCGTCGATGTAGGCATCCGGTCCCGCCCAGTACCACACCATGTGTGCAATCGGCAGGTAGGAAAAGGTGAACCAGAGCACCATGAACATCAGGATGGCGGAAAACTTCACGCGTTCGGCGAAAGCCCCGATGATCAGGGCCGGGGTAATCGCCGCAAAGGTCAGTTGGAACACGATATAGACGTATTCCGGTATCGCCACGCCTTTGCTCCAGGTCGCGGCCAGTGAGTCCGGCGTCACGCCCTTCAGAAAAGCTTTCGACAAACTGCCGAAGAAGGCATTGCCTTCGGTGAAGGCAATGCTGTAGCCGTAAATCGCCCACAGCACCGCCAGCAGGCAGAAGGTGGCAAATACCTGCATCAGCACCGAGAGCATGTTCTTGCTGCGAACCATGCCGCCGTAGAACAGCGCCAGACCGGGAATCGTCATCAGGATGACCAGTATCGTGGCAACGATCATCCAGGTGGTATCGCCTTTGTTCACGGTTGGGGCGGCGGCAGGAGCGGCTTCGGCGACCGGAGCCGATGCCGCGTCCTGCGCGTGCGTGTGCGAAATGAAGTCCGGGGCGGACATTCCAATGGCGCCGCAGAGCGCCAACAGCATCAAGACTTTTCTAATCATGACATTCTCCCTATAGCGCGTCCGTACCGGTTTCGCCGGTGCGGATGCGGACTGCCTGTTCAAGTTCGAACACGAAAATCTTGCCGTCGCCGATTTTCCCGGTATTGGCGGATTTCTCGATCGCATCAATCACCTGCTCCAGGAGTTCTGACTTGATCGCGGCTTCGATTTTCACCTTGGGCAGGAAGTCCACGACGTATTCGGCACCGCGGTAAAGCTCGGTATGGCCTTTTTGCCGGCCGAAGCCCTTGACTTCAGTGACCGTGATGCCCTGCACGCCGATGGCGGATAGCGCTTCACGCACCTCGTCAAGCTTGAAGGGCTTGATGACAGCGGTTACTAATTTCATGGTTTCTCCAGTTGGTGTTGCATGTTGAGCCCGGCAGGTACCGCACCGGGCTGGTAGTCATTAAGCGGTCAAAAGGTCCTGGCGGCCGGCAACATCACGCGCTTGTTGTAGTTCGCCGGTATGCCGCCGACGGGGCGATCCCTTACCTAATGAACGATTCAATAAGTCGTACCTGATGGTAGCGATGCACTCCGTGAGCATTTAGCGTGCCATCCGAAAACATTTGTTTAATTAGTGTGTTACAAATTCTTTCTGGGCATCCAAACGCGGTGGCGCACTAAACCGATGCGCTGTTTCGGCGCTGCGCACTGCAGGAGTGCACGACGGCACTGGCCCCCGGCTTTGCTACACTCGGCCCTAAGACTCAATTGGAGGAGACAGGCGCATGGAAACCCGATTTCTGGATGAACTCAACCGCAAGGTCGCCGAACTCATCGCCGCCTCGCCCGCGAAAGACGTGGAAAAGAATCTGCGCGCGCTGTTGTCGAGCGCCTTTACCCGCCTCGATCTGGTGACCCGGGAGGAATTCGATATTCAGCAGGAAGTGCTTCGCCGCACACGCGAGAAACTCGAGACGATGGAGGCGCGTGTCGCGGGGCTGGAAAAAAGCATGGCCGGGAGTTCAGGGCAGCGCACGTGATAGCCAACTCGGCGAGCCGCGCGCTAATCCGGCCAGACTGGTCACCACCGTACGCTTGCTAACGGTCTCCGCCCCTCGCCCCCCATCCCTCGTCCCCTTAATTAGCCAACGTGTCCCTCGCCGTCCTCTACAGCCGTGCGCTCTCCGGCATGGAAGCACCTCCGGTCACCGTGGAGGTCCATCTCGCCAACGGACTGCCCAGCTTTACCATCGTTGGCCTGCCGGAAATCGAAGTAAAAGAGAGCAAGGATCGCGTGCGCTCCGCATTGCTGAATTGCCGCTTCGAATTTCCCGCGCGTCGCATCACGGTCAATCTGGCGCCGGCGGATCTGCCCAAGGAAAGCGGTCGCTTCGATCTGCCGATCGCGCTCGGCATCCTCGCCGCCTCCGGACAGATTCCCGGCAACCAGCTGGCCGAATACGAATTTGCCGGCGAACTGGCCTTAACCGGCGAACTGCGCCCGATCCGCGGTGCATTGGCCATGACCTACATGGCGCACCGCTCCGGACGCGCTTTTGTACTGCCGGTCGACAGCGCCGTGGAAGCCGCGCTGGTGCGCGACGCGCGGGTATTTCCGGCAGCGACGTTATTAAAAGTCTGTGCGCACCTGGCCGGGCGTGAGGCGCTCGAAATTTCCGCTCAAACACCGCTGCCGGCGCAGATCGACGTGGCGGATTTCGCCGAAGTCAAAGGCCAGGCACAGGCCAAGCGCGCGCTCGAAGTGGCTGCGGCGGGCGGCCACAGCGTGCTGATGGTGGGGCCCCCGGGCACCGGCAAGACCATGCTCGCCGAGCGTTTTGCCGGCATTCTGCCGCCGATGACCGAGGAAGAAGCGCTCGCCTCCGCGGCCATGCAATCGATGGGCAGTTCCGGCTTCGATGTTCGCAACTGGAAACGCCGCCCCTATCGCTCGCCCCATCACACCGCCTCGGCAGTGGCGTTGGTCGGCGGTGGCAGCAATCCGCGTCCGGGCGAAATTTCGATGGCGATGCACGGCGTGCTGTTTCTCGACGAATTGCCGGAATTCAGCCGCGATGTGCTCGAAGTGCTGCGCGAACCGCTGGAGTCCGGAAAGATCAGCATCTCGCGCGCGGCGCGCCAGGCGGAGTTTCCGGCGCGATTTCAGTTGATAGCCGCCATGAATCCATGCACCTGCGGATATCTGGGCCACTACTCCGGCAAATGTCGCTGCACGCCCGACCAGGTCGCGCGCTACCGCAATCGCATCTCCGGCCCGCTCATGGACCGTATCGACCTGCATATCGAAGTGCCGGCCGTGCCGGAACACGAACTGGGATCACGCCAGGCGGGGGGATCCAGTGTCGCGATTCGCGCGCGGGTGACAGAAGCACGTGAGCGCCAGCTTGCGCGCCAGGGCAAGCCGAATGCTCATCTTTCGGTCAAGGAAGTCGGGGAACACTGCGTCGCCGATGTCGACGCGGAACAACTCGCGCGCAAGGCGATCAGCGCGCTGGGCTTATCGGCGCGCGCCTACCACCGCATCTTGAAAGTGGCGCGCACCATTGCCGATCTGGCGGGCACACCCACGGTATCCGCGACGCAGGTGGCGGAGGCCGTCCAGTACCGGCGCTATGGAAGGACTTGAACAAGACCATACCGGGCTTGCGCCACCTGGACAACGCTGATCGGAAAATCGGCCAATTGTCCTGCCGGAAATTCTTCATGGGCGTGGTTCGGTGCCGGCATCAGGCGCCGCAGGCTCAAGCAAAATGACGGATCTTATGTGGTATCTTTGATCGAGTGGTCAAGCAGGTCCCGGCCAAATCAACAGGCCGCAGTGCGCGTGAGCGCAACCGCGCGGCACATCAGGAGTCGCCCGCATGGAACACATGATCCAATTGCACATCGAGAAGCTGCCGGAGGGCATGTATCTGGCCACCAGCGATGAGGTACAGGGGCTGGTAGCGCAGGGCCGCACGATCCAGGAAACCATCGAGATCGCGCGCGATGTAGCCAAGAAACTGCTTGAGGCGCAGTCCGGCCCCAGCAGCACGCCGCTGGCGCCAGCACGCGAGGTGTTCGATTACCCGCTGATCGTGGCGACCTGATGGGGCGGCTGGCCGGGTTCCGCTGGGGTTGGAGAAATCCGCCGCCGCCAGGGCCACGCCGATCAAGAACCGCCGGCTCTACCGCCAGCTCGCTTCCATCGAGAAGCTGCCCAAGCGCGACCAGGAAGCGCTCCTTCGAACCATCGATGCGTTTCTGACCAAGGCCTCATGAAGGCATCGCTCGTCCCCACCGCGCGCATCGAGCGCGCCATCCTGGTCCTACGCGGCCACAAGGTGCTGCTCGATGCCGATCTCGCGGCGCTCTACGAAGTGCCCACCAAGGTGCTGCTTCAGGCGGTCAAGCGAAATCTGGAGCGCTTCCCGGAAGATTTCATGTTTCAGTTGGGCAAACAAGAGTTTGCAATCTTGAGGTCACAAATTGTGACCTCAAGTTGGGGTGGCCGGCGCACGGTGCCCTACGCCTTCTCCGAGCAGGGCGTAGCCATGCTCTCGTCCGTGCTCAACAGCCCGCGCGCCATCGCGGTAAACATCGAGATCATGCGTGCCTTCGTGCGGCTGCGCGCGTTGATCGCGTCCAACAAGGATCTCGCCGCCAGGCTCGACCAGCTCGAGAAGAAACTCAACACCCACGACCAGGCCATCACCGAGATCATGCACGCCATCCGCCAGTTGATGACGCCACCGGAACCACCGAAGAAGCGTCCGATCGGCTTCATCACCCCGCGCGAGACGTGAGCGGCTAAAAAGACAACGCCCGCAAGAAGCGGGCGTTGGGTGGGGCATTCAACTTCTATTCGTGGGCTGTCCCGGATTGTTCCCTGCTCGATTAATGCGAACCTGGCCCCTTATCGTGCACGCAAGGCGCGCCGCACTTGAAACTGGTACTGGACACCAATACGGTTGTCTCGGGTTTTTTGTGGCGTAATGCGCCGCGGCTGCATCATGGATGCGGCGGTGGAAGGTCGTATCGAGCTTGTGACGAGTGCGCTGTTGATTGATGAGCTGACACGGGTGATCGCGCGGGCGAAGTTCGCGCGCAAGATCGCCGAGCAGGGCTTGACGGCAAAGGCGCTGGTGGATCGCTATGCGCGGCTGGCCAAATCGGTTACGCCGGCCTCGATTCGCCGCACGGTGCTCAAGGATGCCGATGATGATGCGGTGCTCGCCTGCGCGCTCGCGGCCCGCGCCGATTGCATCGTGACCGGGGACGCGCATTTCTCAATCTGAAGCGCTACCACGGCATGCGTATCATCGATTCGGCAGCGGCGCTGTGAGCGCTCGCGCAGTAAGCGATAGCGCAGGCCACCGAGGGCGACTGAAATAACAACGCCCGCGTGAAGCGCGGGCGTTGGTTGGGCATTTAATTTCTATTCGTGAGCGGTCGAATATTTCGTCAATTCTCGAATGCGATATTGCAAGACCTGGTACCTGCGCGTGTGAAGTGACGTGGTACAACCCGCCAGACAGTTCCAATCGAAGCGGTCGGTCCCAACATATGCATAAGTATTTAATCCTCCGTCTAGCCCAATCGGATCACTTTCGATGGATCGCCCGATCTCCGGGGCGTAATCGCGATAGTAGCTTCCCGTGCTCGGATCGTAGTCCCGGTAGTAGTTGTAAAGCAGCCCCGTCTCGGCATAAGGGAAAATAGAAGGGAAAATATGGTCAGACACGGTAATAGCTAACGGGACAGGAGCATCTTAGTCGTGTCTGACACTATGCCGCCGCGCGCAGCGCGCCGCGTGTGGAGTTGAACCGGCGCTATGGGCTGACCAAAATTCCAACAGCAGCGGGCTGGCGCTCGGCGCATGCCTTTGCATGAAGAACATCGGAAAGCCTTGTGCGGGAAAACTGCATGCACGGTTTGATGAGGGAGGGCAGGCGTGCGCCTGTTCTCTACTTTACTCTACCCTTTCCTTCGCATCTTTTTCAAACACTGCCCGCTTGCGTCCCAACCACCACGCATCGAGACACGAAAAAAGTCGGGAATCCCGGGAAGATTCCCGACTGCTCAAGCCAAGCTTATAACTGACCGCCCATTAGCGGTAGGTTCGAAAGTGCCCCACGGAAAGGGTTTGATTTCCACCCGTCTCGATCGCAAGCACTTCCCACACATACTCGGAATCCCGAAGCAGAAATCCGGGCGGAATGGCCATGGTGGTGGCGGTAGGCGGCATCATCACATCGAGAATGAACTTTGGTAGTCCACGAATTCCCGTGTTGGGTTTAACGACGAGTACCTGATAGCCGATTATCGGACTGCCATTCGGCGCCACGACTTGTTGCCACATGACGAAAGCGTTGTTTGGGTCAAGAAAAGCATTTTCCGCAGGGTATACCAGTACCGGCCCATTTGGGATGTTATGGGTGAACTTCGCAGTCCCCAGTAATTTTTCTCCGTTGAGTCCCTTGCCGACAAATTGATAGTTTCCCTCCGGGAAGCGTTCGAGAAACTTCGCGAGTGTCAGCTCACTGAAGTTCGGTTCGGCGCTTTCCATGAACAGCTCGGTTCCTCCCTGTTTGCCGAATCGGCCCTGGGTGGTGGCTCTGAATACCATCTTTCCATAAGGGTCGAAGATATCCATGGTCTTCCAGGGGTCGGCATCCAGGAATACCTGTACGCCGGCGTCCTGGTCAGTGGCGTTCATTTCGATCTTCAGCCGCGCGTCCTTGAGCGGAACCACCGGCCTGCCGCTTTCGCCGGCGTCCTTGAATTCGGTCTCGTTTCGATCCCGATCTTGAGCCCAGGCTGCGGAGGTGGCCACAAGCCCCAAAACAAAAGCGATTGTCGCCGCCAACCCGGTCGTCCATCCATGCCTGCGAGTGTTCATCTCTGTTGCTCCTGTCTGTTGGTGATCTGATTGCCCGATTGCCACCACAGAAAGCGTTTCTGCCGGGCACGCATAGACTAAGCACAGAACATGAGCACGACATGGTCCGATCATTATCGATTGGCAATGTAGAGGTGATGCGCGGGAACTTACCGTCGTGCGCCCCGCCGCCGGTTGTCCGTTCAGCGCTACGACGCGCAACACCAGAACTCGTGACAAAACATTGCGCCGGATGTCGCCGGGCTTTTGGCAACGCAGTAGCGGAACGAGAAGCTAGAACACCGGATCAACGCCACTGCCTATTTTCCCGGACTCCGATGGCGCCTGGGTACGCCGCGGGGGCTGCGGGCGACCGGATGGCGATCTCGACAGCACAACGGTAAAAGTGCTGCCAGCGCCCTGGGTGCTGGTGGCCGTGATGTCGCCACCGTGAGCGCGCACAAACGCCAGCGCGAGATTCAGACCCAGGCCGAGGCCGTGTTGAGAACGGCTCCTATCACAGCGGTAAAAACGCTGAAAGATTCGCGGCAACTCATCGGCCGATATGCCGATACCCGTGTCTTCGAACTTCAACGATACCCGCCCAACCTGTTCTTGCAGGGCGATCGTGACCCGGCCCCCGGCTGGCGTGTACTTCAGCGCGTTGTCCAGCAGGTTCGCGATCACGCGTTGCAGCCGCTGCCGATCGCCCTGGATGTGACAGTGCTCCGGAATGCGGGTCACAATGTCGATTCGCTTATCTTCGGCCACCGTTTGAAACAAATCGCTGGCATGGAGGACAATCTCGGCGAGATCGACGCGACTGATGTCCAGCTTGGCAGCGCCGGAATCGGCCTCGGCAATGTCCAGCGTGGTATTGAGCATGTCCAGCAGCCCATCGCACTCCTCGATGGTAGTTTCCGCCAACGACTCTCGTGCACCGTTCGTTTCGCCGTTCGAAAGGCTCATCTCGGCGGAAGCGCGAATCCGCGCAAGCGGGCTCCTGAGGTCGTGCGCGAGGTTGTCCGCCATGTCGCGCATACCGACAATCAGCGCCTGGATCCGGTCGAGCATGGTGTTGAACGTGCGTGCAAGATTGTCAAGCTCGTCGCCCTGGGCGCCAACCGGCACGCGCCGGTCCAGTGTGCCAGCGGTGATCTCGTTCGCCGTGCGCGTGACTTCCTTGACGCCTCGCAGCGCCCTACTGGCCATGAACCACCCTATGGGTCCACCGCACAACAGTACCACCGCCAAGGTCAGCAAAAATCCAAGCAGGACTTGCCCGAGAAACTCTTCGTCATTCTCCAGAGATTGCCCAATCTCGAGCAATATGCCGGGTCCGACGATGCCGACGATGGTACGCACGTCGTCAGTGCGCGACGGCACCGCCAGCGTATCAAGTACCGGGCTGCTGCCAGCATGGGCCTCGCGCAGCGCGGTTTCCCGCACCCGCACGAGTCCCGGCCATGAAGACAAATCCGTGGCAGCGAGCTGACGACCGTCCTGGGTCCAAAGACGAAAGAAAACTTTATCGGCGTCCTTCCCATGCGTGTCGAGGGCCATCTCCTTTCTGACCCTCTCGATCCCTTCCTGCTGAAAAAGGACGGCGAATTCCTCGACATCCTCCCGCAGGTCTTCATCGGTGCGTTGCGCGACGAAACCGGCAGTCAGCTCATAGACGAACGTGAAAGCGAGCACGGATGAAATGGCGAAGATAACCGCGTACCAGACCGTCAGGCGCAGCGCCAGCGTACGCCTGAGTTCAGGAATTTTCTCTGAGAACATAGCCCACTCCCCGTACTGTGTGGATCAGCGGCGTATCGAACCCCTTGTCGATCTTGTCACGCAACCGGCAGATGCGCGATTCCACAACGTTGGTCTGTGGATCGAAGTTATAGTCCCAGACTCTTTCCATGATCATCGTTTTGGAAACCACGCGCCCGGCATTCCGTGCGAGGTATTCGAGCACGCAAAATTCCCTTGGCTGAAGGTCGATCTTCTTGCTGGCACGAGTGACCACACGCGCCAGCACATCAATATGCAGGTCCCCCACAGTAATGCTGGTCGGGTCTGGAATATTGTTGGAGCGCCGAATCAATGCGTGAACGCGTGCCAGCAGTTCGGAAAAAGAGAAAGGCTTGGTAAGGTAGTCGTCGCCGCCGACCTGGAGCCCCCGCACACGCTCATCGACCGTGCGTCGGGCGCTCAGAATGATGACCGGGAGTCGGATACGTCGCCGGCGCAATTCCTCGATGAGCGCGAGGCCGTCTATACCCGGGAGCATAATGTCGATGACTGCGGCATCGTACGAACCATCGAGTGCCAACTGCAACCCGCTTTGGCCGTCTGCCGCATGCACTACGACAAAACCAGCCTCTTTGAGTCCCTTGGCTACGAAAGAAACCAGTTTTGCATCATCTTCTACAAAAAGCAGTCGCATCTATCTTGAAATCTTTGTTGTGCCCACCATGGTCAGGCCGTGCGTCGGCAACGCTGAAGTCGCTCATCGAATCGTTTCCGCTAAATTCACTTTATCCGTCTTCGACGCCGTTTGTCCAGACCGGCCGGCGCGTCATGTCCGAATATTGCCAAATGCTCATGTTGCGGCAATCCCGCGGTCAGTTAGGCTCGAAAGCATCAAACCATTCGACAGCGTCGAGGCAACCCGCCATACGGGAGGCGCGCTTCACCTGCGTTGTGCTTGGTCACGTCCGCAATTTGCCGCAGCCCTTTCGGGTTGACCTTCCGATGCACGGTGTACGCTCGACTTACTTCGAACGTCATGTGCAATCACGGTTCTCTGGCAGGCGCCAGGCGTGGGTGACCATGGTTGCCTGGGTGCTGTTATCGCCCGCATTCGCGCTTGCGGCGGAGAATCTCGTTACTGACGACACCGCGGTGCCGGCTCGCATCTACACGACCCAGGAAGAAAGGCGGGGCGCGGGGTTGGAGCACCGGATTACCGAGGCGCTGACGTTGTCCGCTTTGGCCGAATTGGAATATCGCGATGGGCGCTATCGTCAGTTCGGTTCCAGTTATCGGAATGCAGCACATGACTTTTCCAAGACACTGCAACTGGGTCTTAATCTGAAACCCCGGCCTTCGGTAAAGGCCGAATTGATCTACGAATACCAGGTGGATACGATGTCAGAGCGACATCGCATCGACGAAGCGATGCTTGCCTTCGAAGGGCGCAATCTGGAGTTGGAAGTGGGGAGATTGAACTTGCCTTTCGGTGCGTATCTCAGCCACTTCGCGAGCGGCCCCTTGCTCGATTTCGGCGAGACCCGTGGCGATGCAGCGGTCTTGTCATATAAAGCTCACGATCGGTTGGATCTGTCGGCTTTCTGGTATCAAGGACGGACGGAGAAGCTCGGCGCCAACGACAGCAATCGGGATTTCGGACTCGCCCTCGAATCCTTGCCTTTTCCATTTCTCAAGTTCGGCATGAGTTACTTGTCCGATCTTGCCGATTCGAAGGAACGATTGTTACGCGGCAGCGACAATCGATATCAGAGGCGTGTCGACGCAGTCAGTGTCTACGCGGTCGGTGACTTCGACCGATTTGAAGCGTCCGCCGAGTTCGTGGGCGCACTGGGTTCGTTTACTGAGTTGGACGCAGACCGCAACAGACCCCGTGCGTGGAACCTCGAACTGAGCTTCTTTCCGGTACGAAATCTTGAAGTGTCGCTCCGATTCGAGGCAAGCAAGGAACTCGAGGGCGCGCCGCGGCGCCAGAGCGGACTCGCCTTTGCCTGGCGCGTGAAGAAGAACGCAAGTCTGACGGTCGAATATTTGTCGGGTAGCTTCCAGCGCGGTTTCGCACAGGATTCCTCGGGAAGCGATATCGACCGCATTGAGCGGTTCGGCACGCAGTTCGGTCTGGCGTTCTGAAAATCACCAAGCACGCAGCCTGGGGCCTCCGAAAACAAATTTCCCCGCTCGCGTGTCGTCAATATTCGTCGCGTGAAAAAATCGTTGCGGTTCGAGCGCTGCAATAAGATCACGTTCCAGTGGCATCGGGTCGCCGGCAATCCGGCTCGCAACAAACTCCGCCGCGAGCGCGGCCCAGGTCATTCCTCTTGATCCCAGCGCGAGGCAGGCAAACAAACCTCTTGTGTCGCTGCCATCCGCCGACGCCGTCAAAGCTCCCAACATCGGCAATCGGTCCCTGGCCATCGCCCGGAACGCAACATGGCTGCTTAGATTCCCCGCCACATGCCTGGCGCCAAATCCGGGGAGCATGGCTTCAAGGCGCAGCAGATTGGATATGTGATCTTTAATTCGCAGCGCTTTACCGTCGATGTCTTCGTTGAAGCTTGATCCGAAGAAAGGTCACATGGAAGGGTAGAGTAGAGGACAGGCTCGTACCTACCAAATAGGTACCTACCTACCAAATAGGTATCAGGTCTTGCAAAATCGCATCCGTGTAAGGGGTAAATCTCAGCATCGCGACTCCAGCCGGGGCGCAACCCAACGACGGCTCAAGGTCGCGCGACCGGCAACTTTGCCCCGCGCCAGGCGTCCATCCCCCCTTTGAGATTGCTCAGGTTGGAGAATCCGCGTTTGCTCAACATCCCGATCGCCGCTGCGGAGCGGGCTCCGGAGCCGCACACCACCAGCATGGGCTGGTCCTTGTACTGGAGCAGCTCTTCAAAGCGCGCGTTCACCTGCCCGACCGGGATCAGCACGCTGCCTGCGATATGCC
Source organism: Betaproteobacteria bacterium (assembly GCA_031362885.1). GTDB lineage: Bacteria > Pseudomonadota > Gammaproteobacteria > Burkholderiales > JACQAP01 > JACQAP01. Next base: position 4,105 of record JANLTJ010000258.1, on the reverse strand, counting down.
CGGACTTGTACTCAGATGGTTCACGCACATCGAGCACGAACACTTTCTGTTCCAGAATCAATGCCGCGGCCGCACCGACCTCGATTTCCGCCAGCGGCGCGGCGCAAGCCGTCCCGGCCGCCCCTGTTGAGGAGATCAACAGCACCAGCCCTGCCGTCCTCATCGCGCGCATTGCCATTTCTCTCATTAGCTGTTCCTCCCACCTACCGCAGTGTATTTGGCACGAACCCTGGTAACTCTTACCCGGAATTGTATCGATTCCTGCCAGCTTGCACGTCAAGAGATGGAGCGGATTGACACTGCGTCATCTTCCGGCTACCTTCCCTGTGCGCCGATTTGACACCCAGCTTGCGGGCGCTTAATAAATACCGCTAAAGCGCGACAAACCCGTCCCGCTAATGTGGGCGGGTTTTTTATTCGTAAACATCGCATGACCAATCACCGCACACAGTTGCTTCACAGCCTGCTCGACGAGCGCATTCTGGTTCTCGACGGGGCGATGGGCACCATGATCCAGGGACATGGCCTGGAACGTGGCCATTACCACGGCGAGCGCTTCGATGCGCATGGCTGCGACCAGAAGGGCAATAACGATTTGTTGTCGCTCACCCAGCCCGGCATCATCCGCGGAATCCATGCGGCTTATCTGGAAGCCGGTGCGGACATTATCGAGACCAACACCTTCAATTCGAATGCGGTGTCGATGGTGGACTACGGCATGACGGAGCTGGTTTACGAACTGAACAGCACCGGCGCCAGGTTGGCGCGCTCTGCCACGGACGAGTTCTCCGGAAAAACGCCCTCTCAACCGCGCTTCGTCGCCGGTGTTCTCGGCCCGACCAGCCGCACCGCGTCGATGTCGCCGGATGTGAACGACCCGGGATTTCGCAACGTGTCCTTCGACGAGCTGGTCGCGTGTTATCTCGAATGCGTGCGCGGGCTGGTGGACGGCGGCGCCGATCTGCTGATGGTCGAGACCGTATTCGACACGCTCAATTGCAAGGCGGCGTTGTTCGCGATCGACGACTATCTGGGGCGCAACGGCCTGCACCTGCCGGTCATGATCTCCGGCACCATCACCGATGCCAGCGGGCGCACGCTTTCCGGCCAGACCACCGAAGCATTCTGGAATTCGGTTTCGCATGCCCGGCCCATTTCCGTCGGGCTGAATTGCGCGCTCGGCGCCAAGGATCTGCGCCCGTATATCGAGGAACTCTCGAACGTCGCCGAGGTACATACCAGCCTGCACCCGAACGCCGGTCTGCCGAATGCGTTTGGCGAATACGACGAGTCGCCCGAGTACACGGCGGCTTTTCTGAAGGAGTTTGCGCAGGCCGGATTTCTGAACATCGCCGGCGGTTGCTGCGGTACCACGCCCGCGCACATACGGGCAGTGGCCGCGGCGTTGCAGGGAGTCTCCCCGCGCAAGATTCCAGTCATCGAAAAGAAGCTTCGGCTTTCCGGACTGGAGCCGCTCAACATCGGCGCGGACTCGCTGTTCGTCAATGTCGGCGAGCGCACCAACGTCACCGGCTCCAAGGCGTTCGCGCGCCTGATTCTCGCCGGCAATTACACCGAGGCGCTGGTCGTCGCGCGCAGCCAGGTCGACAGCGGCGCGCAAATCATCGACATCAACATGGACGAAGCCATGCTGGATTCGAAGAAGGCGATGACGACCTTTTTGAATCTCATTGGCTCGGAGCCGGACATCTCGCGCGTCCCGGTCATGATCGACTCCTCCAAGTGGGAGGTGATCGAGGCCGGGCTCAAATGCGTGCAGGGCAAGTGCGTGGTGAATTCGATCAGCATGAAGGAAGGCGAGGCCGAGTTCCTGCGCCAGGCAAGGCTGCTGCGTCGCTACGGGGCGGCGGCAGTGGTCATGGCTTTTGATGAGAAAGGCCAGGCCGATACGCTGGCGCGCCGCATCGAAATCTGCACGCGCGCCTACGAGCTGTTGCTCAAAGAGGCGCAGTTTCCGCCCGAAGACATCATTTTTGATCCGAATATTTTTGCCATCGCGACCGGGATCGAAGAGCACAACAACTACGCCATTGACTACATCGAGGCCACGCGCGCCATCCGCAAGAACCTGCCGCACGTCCATATCAGCGGCGGAGTGTCCAATATCTCGTTCTCGTTTCGCGGCAACGATCCGATCCGCGAAGCGATTCATACCGCTTTCCTGTTTCATGCCATCAAGGCAGGCATGACCATGGGCATTGTCAACGCCGGGCAGCTTGGGGTTTATGCCGATATTCCGAAGGAGTTGCTCGAGCGTGTCGAGGATGTGCTGTTCAATCGCCGCCCGGATGCGACCGAGCGCATGGTCGAGTTCGCGGAAAGCTTCAAGGGCGAGGCCCGGGTCTCGATCGAGGATCTATCCTGGCGCGAAGGCAGCGTGGGCGAGCGCATCACCCATGCCCTGGTTCGCGGTATCAACACTTACATCGTCGAGGATACCGAGCAGGCGCGCTTGCAGTTCCCCTACCCGATCCAGGTGATCGAGGGCCCGCTGATGCAGGGCATGAATGTGGTCGGCGATCTGTTCGGCGCCGGCAAGATGTTTCTGCCCCAGGTGGTGAAATCAGCGCGCGTGATGAAAGAGGCGGTGGCGCACCTGATTCCGTATATCGAAGCGGAAAAGCTGCGTTCCGGCACCAGCGGCCAGAGCAAGGGCAAGATCGTCATCGCCACGGTGAAGGGCGATGTCCACGACATCGGCAAGAACATCGTCTCGGTGGTGCTCCAGTGCAACAATTTCGACGTGGTGAATCTCGGTGTAATGGTGTCCGCGGAGAAAATTCTGAAGACCGCGCGCGACGAGAACGCCGACATCATCGGTTTGTCGGGTCTGATCACGCCTTCTCTCGAGGAAATGGCGCATGTCGCCAAGGAGATGCAGCGCCAGGGTTTTACAGTGCCCTTGCTGATCGGCGGGGCGACAACCTCACGGGTGCATACCGCGGTAAAAATCGAACCCAACTATTCCGGTCCCACAGTGTGGGTGCCGGACGCATCCCGCAGTGTCGGTGTGTGCACCAGCCTGCTGTCGAAGGAACTGCGTGGCGACTACATCAGCAATTTAAAAACCGAAGCGGAGAAAACGCGCAGTCAGCACAAAGGCAAGAAGGGGCAGGGTCCGCACTACGCAATCGCGGAAGCGCGCCGCCATGGCCTGAAAACCGAATGGCAAAAGTATGTGCCGCCCGTGCCAGCCAACACCGGGGTGCGGGTGTTCCGCGATTATCCGCTCGCTGACATCGCCAAGGTCATTGACTGGACGCCGTTCTTCCAGACCTGGGAACTGGCCGGGCGTTACCCGGCGATCCTGCAGGATAAGGTGGTCGGCGAGGCGGCGCGCAATCTGTTCGCGGACGCTCAGGCCATGCTCGCGCGCATCATCGAGGAAAAATGGCTGGGCGCGGCGGCGGTGATCGGATTTTTTCCCGCCAACAGCGCTGGCGACGATGTGGAAGTTTATGCCGGCGAGCCGCGCGAAAAAATCGTCACGACCTTCCATTTTCTGCGTCAGCAAATGGTCAAGCCGCCGGACAATCCGAATCAATGTCTCGCCGATCTGGTGGCGCCGAAGGGTTCCGGCGTACGCGACCACATCGGCGCTTTTGCGGTGACCGCCGGCATCGGCATTGACGCACGCGTCGCGGCCTTTGAGGCGAAGCACGACGACTACAGCGCCATCATGCTCAAGGCGCTGGCCGACCGGCTGGCGGAAGCCTTCGCCGAGCTCATGCACCAGCGAGTAAGGCGCGAGTTCTGGGGCTATGCCCGGGAAGAGGCCTTGAGCGTTGAGGAACTCGTCGGCGAAAAGTATCGCGGCATCCGCCCTGCGCCCGGCTATCCCGCCTGCCCCGAACACACCGAGAAAGGACTGCTGTTCGCCTTGCTGAACGCGACCACTGAAACCGGCATCACGTTGACGGAGTCATACGCCATGCTGCCCACAGCGGCGGTCAGCGGCTTTTACTTCTCCCACCCCGAATCGCAATACTTCGCGGTGGCAAAAATCGATCTCGATCAGGTCGAGGACTATGCCCGGCGCAAAGGTTTGAGCCTGTCGGAAGTGGAGCGCTGGCTCGCCCCCAAC
>JANLTJ010000244.1:0-19565 GCA_031362885.1 Betaproteobacteria bacterium | reverse complement strand
GCTCACTGATCGGCACGAAGCGCACGGTATCGCCGACATTGAGCAAGCAGGGCGGCATGGCATCGGGCTGGAACAGGTGCAGCGGTGTACGCCCGATAATGTGCCAGCCGCCCGGTGTGGCGAGCGGATAGACCCCGGTTTTCGAGCCGCCGATGGCCACGCTTCCGGCCGGAACCTGCGCGCGCGGCGTTTCGCGCCGTGGCGTCGCGAGCCGCGCATCAAGTCCGTCGAGATATGCGAAACCGGGCACGAAGCCGAGCAGAGCAACGCGATACCCAGCGGCGCTGTGGATGTCGATGACTTCCGCGTCCGATAAATTATGGCGCTGCGCGAGCGCAGGCAGATCCTCGCCCAGAGCGCCGCCGTAGCACACGGGAATGACAATCAACTGGCCGGCGGGCAGGGCTGCGCTACTTTGGAATTTCAGCCAGGGTTCGATGCTCGCAACCAGCGCCTCGTAAGGCGTGGTGCCAGACCCTACGGCGGACGGATCGTAGTGCAGCGCGAGCGTGGTGTAGGCGGGAACGACATCGCGCACACCAATGGGACGCGATTCGCGCAGTTGCCGTGCCAGGGCGGCGATGTGCAAGGTAAGCGCAGGGTCCGCGCGATCCCCGAACTTGATGATTAAGGCCTTATCGCCCATCGGGAAAAAGCGCGCGGCGGGGAGCATTGCGGATCTGCGGCGGCGCAGGAATTGTTCAGTGTGTACGGGATTGCGCCACAGGCCTATCGCGCATGGTTTCGATGCGTGGCGCGCTGGCCCGCTTGAGCATGTCGCGATACAAACCGAGCGGATTGACTTCGAACACCGCGGTGGGGTCAAAACCCAGCACATACCAGCCGCCTTGCGCGATTTCGGCTTCGAGTTGACCCTTTGTCCAGCCGGCGTATCCAGAGAAAAAGCGTTGATTGCGGACATCTTCCGGACGCTTGAGCAGCTCGTTGAGCGTGTTGCTGAAGCCGCTGATGTAGATGTCGTCGGCGACGCGCAACCCTTTTTCCGGTGGCGTCGCCGCGCGAAACGCGAACAGCAGCGCTTCAGGCTGCACCGGCCCGCCGAAAAACAGCAGATCGTCGCGGCCGGCAAATTCCGCTCGTCCGGAGAAAACCTGGCGCAACGGAAACTCGCTCGGCCGGTTGAGAATCACCCCCAGCGGGCCGCCCGGAGCTTCGTTGATGACGAGCACGACGGTCCTGGAAAAGTTTTCGTCCTGCATGCGCGGATGCGCGACCAGCAGGAAAACACGATCATTAATGTCCGCCGCCGCCGCCGGCAGAGCCATGCCGGCCAGCAGCGTGGCAACACATAACAGGATCGGTGTCAGTGCGCGCATGTGCGTCCGCGCTTCAATGTCTGCCCAGGCTTGGGCATTGCTACAGTTTCATGCAAGTCCGCAGCTCCTTGTAATCAAGCCTGGCGCCCTTGATACGAAAGCAACTCCCGGGCAGACAATTCACTCGGACGCACCAGGCGGTAATGTTTTTCATCGATAACCTTGACTGATCCGTCAACACGCTCAAACGCGAACAATGCGATCAAATCGTCTTTCATGAACTGGGCGGCAATTGGCCGGCATAACAATGCCGGAAACTTCGCGGCGCATACCGCGAGATCCTGCTCGATCTGCACCACGCCGATCTTGTCGCGTCCGCCCTTGCCTTGTACGGGCAGCACGAAGTGCACCCCGCGCTTATCCACGCCGATGTAGATTTCATCCGTTTCCACCTGTCCGATGCCGGGAGCTGTGGTACGCAGGTGGTTCTGCAACGAGTAGCAGGTCAGGCCGGTAAAAGTATCGATGAGGCGGTTGTAGCGCAACTTCGCAAGCAGCGCCTGCTCGTCGCTCAAGGCATAGGCCGCGATGACTCCCGGCGTTGAATCCAGCACCTTCGTTTCCGCCAGCACGGTGGACGGTTTGATATTGGCCGCACCCTTGGGTGTGAGTACGAAACGATATTGCGCCCGTCCAGCCTGGCGAATGATCCATTCATGCCCTGCCGTTGCGCGCCGCGTGATGCTGGCCGGCAACTCAACCCGGTAGCGAAATGAATACAACACGTCGCCGAGATTCTTCGGTGATACGACATCGAGCCGCTGCGCCGCAGTGACGATATCTTCCCGCGTAAATGCTATTTCCGTCGCGCCACGTTTGTAGTGCTGCTCGAATATTGATTCGATGATCTGAATATAACGATTGCTCTTCTTTTCCATGGCTTATTGATTCTTTCCAGGCCATTCGAGCACGACCACTTCTTCGCGCAGTTGCTCGCGCGAGGCAGTTGCGAGACGGGTGCGAAACAGATCAATGCGCTTGAGCCGATATCCCAGGCTTTGCGCAATATCCGCGAGCAGTTCTCCGGTGCGGATCATCACGCGCAGATACGACGCCTGATCGCCGACCACGTAAGCGAGCTGAGCGCCAGGCTTAAGCAAAGGCCGCAACTCCGCCAGGTGTCGCGCCATGCCGCCAAAATAAAGTTTCGTTACGCGCGCATACATGCGCTCGAACCCGGAGGTCTTGCCAAGCTCGATTCGCCGCGCCTCTATGGCCTCGGCGATCCGATTGATTTCGGGATGGCCGGCCACCCAGCGGTCATCATCGTCTTCCTTGTAGACGCCGCGAGTATTCGAGCGCACAAATCCCTTCTTGAGGCTGCGCAATTCCTCCTTGCTGCTGATGAATCCGAGCAGCACCGACTCCAGGCGCGTGGTGCGCGTGTAGTCTTTCTCGTTCGGATAGGGCGGCGAGGTAATCACGGCGGAAATTGTGCCGGGCTTCACATACTCGCCAATGCGCCGGGCGTCGGCATTAAAGACCTGGCTCGCGGTGCGCTTGAGGTCCCCCAGCAAGGAAAGATCAGCGCTGATTTTCTGGACTTCGTTCAACCACGCGACCACCACCGCCACATCCGGCTTGGGTTTGCCAACCCCTACCTCCGGGCCGAAATGCAGATTGCTGATTTTATAAACCAGCGCGTTGGCCAGTGCGAGCCGCGCGTGCGGGTAATATGGCTCGTGCGCGATTTCCCGCAACGCATTGAGCAGCACCAGGGTCTTATGCAACGGCAGCGGGCTGATGGAGTTGGCAAGTATCAATTTCGTGGTCGCCTCATCCAGCCCACGCAATATCAGACCATCCGCATTGCGTACAAAAAAAGTATCATCATGTATGCCCTGGCGGCGCAGCTTGCGCAGCACTTTTTCCGAGATGGCGTTTGCAGCGGTCTTGAGCGCTGCCGCGTCCACGCGCCAATCGAGTTTGGCGGTACTGGCGAAGTGGGCGAACGGATTAATTTCCAGTCCGACGCCGCGAATGCCGAGTTTCTTCGCCTCAACCAGCGTAGTGCCGGTTCCGCAAAACGGATCAAGCACGATATCAGCGGACTGGAGGCCGAACTCATCCAGGTAGCGCCGCACCAGATGCGGTGGATAAGACAGCACAAAGCGATACCAGTCATGCGCAGCGCGATCGAGGGGATCAAGCTTGTTGGCATTGCCATTGGTCGGCGCAGCCGATCCGGTATGCCGCCGAACGCCATGCGCATCATGCGCGGGTGCGCTCGGATCAATATTCAGTGCTGGCTGCGTCATGCTGGTTTAATCCGGGGCTCGATTTTAATTACTTTATTCTCAATTCGGGTTCTGGCACAGGCACTCCCGCCCGCAAGGCATAAAGCGCTCATTCCTGCCCGCCCTGTTGCCGGGACGGCGAAAGTGACGGGATTTACTGCACAATGGCCTGATAGACGAGGCTGCGCAGCAAGGTGCGGTAATGGCCGCGCCGCAGCGGTTCCTGGGACATGTAGACCACGGTCAGCCGTTCCACCGGATCGATCCAGAACGCGGTTCCGGCGTAACCGCCCCAGTAGAAGTCGCCTACCGTGCCCGGCCATTCCGATTGCCCGGTTTCCAGACGCACTCCGAAGCCAAGCCCGAAGCCGTAACCGGGGCCAGGCAGGTAGGTGTTGCCACGCGAAATGCGATCGTTGATATGGTTGGAGCGCATATTGCGCACGGTGCGGGGCCCAAGCAGCCGCTCGCCCTCGAGCGCGCCACCTTCCTGCAGCATCTGGGCAAAGCGCAGGTAGTCCGCGGCCGTGGATACCAGTCCGTGGCCACCGGCGAAGAGCGTGGCCGGTTCGCGCAGATCAAGCAGCTCCGGTGTCTTGCCGGTGTATTTGTCCGGAATCGGCTGCGCGATGCGCTCGTGTTTGGCGCGCGGAACATGGAATCCGGTGTCGTTCATGCGCAGCGGCCGCAGGATGCGCTGATCGAGGAATGCGTCGAGCGGCTGGCCCGACACGACTTCGACCACGCGCCCGAGTACGTCGGTGGAATGGCCGTACTCCCAGGTTGTGCCCGGCTCATTGACCAGCGGCAGTTTCGCCAGCGCGCGGCACCAGTCGGCGAGCACCCATTTCTGTGAAAAAATGTTGGCCTCGGTGTAGGCTTTCTTGATGAGTGTCGGTGCGCCAAGCAGGCTATAGGTGAAACCGGAGGTATGGCGCAGCAGATCCTGCACCGTGATCTGGCGTTTGGCATCAACCAGGTTGAGCGAATATTTACCGGAAGCATCGGCCGATTCGATGCCGACTTTCATGTCCTTGAACTCGGCGATGAACTTGGAGACGGGTTCATGCAGTCCGAGTTTGCCTTCTTCCACGAGCATCATGGTGGCGACGCTCACGATGGGTTTGGTCATCGAGTAGATGCGAAAAATCGCATCGTCGTTCATGGCGATTTTGCGTTCTCGATCCTGCCAGCCGAAGTTGCGCGCGTGCACGAGTTTTCCATCGCGCGCGATCAGAATCACCGCGCCCGGAATTTCGCCGATGTCCACCGCTTGCTGCAAGGCTGCGTCGAGCCGAGCGAGGCGCGCCGAGGACATGCCCACATCTTCCGGAGCAGCTTCCGGCAGCGCAGCCGCGTTGACGGCAAGGGTTGTCGCGGCAAGCAGAGCCAACAGGAACAAACGCAGGGGTGCGGGCATGGAAATCCTCCGGGAGTATTGTCCGTCTTTAAAAAAATCGTTAAAGGACGTTTGTGGTGTACGCCAGTTTAGCGCAGCTTGATGCGCCGCCAGGCCCCGGATCGCCAACGCAGGAAAATAAGACTGCCGAGCACGCTGCAATAGACCAGGGCAACGGCCCAGCCGCCGATGGCGCCGTAACCGAATTGCGGCAAAAAATCCACCCAGCCCTCGCCCGTTGCAAAGGTGAACATGTGGGTAAGAGGCACGAAGCCGAACCAGCACAGCACAATGATCGCCAGCGTCGGTACGCGCATGTCGCCGGCACCGCGCAGGCAGAATCCCGCGCCCAGATTCAGGCCGTCAAAAATCTGGTAACCGGCAGCAAACCACAACAGCGTGCGCCCGAGCGCGATGACGGTATCGGCCTGCGGATCAGCGGCGTTCACGAACAGCGGCATCAGCCAGGGGCCGATGACGGCGAGGAATACCGTGACCAGACCCATATAACCCACGGCGAGCTTGATGGTTGCGTTGCCGGTCTTGCCGGCCCACTCCTGGTCGCCCGCGCCGATGGACTGGCCGACCAGCGTGGTGCCCGCGAGCGCGAAGCCGATTGTCGGCATGTAGGCGATCGAGGTCAGCATCATGACGATCTGGGTGGCCGCGCCGCCCACCGCGGAGGCTGCGCTTTGCATGGCCTGAAACGCCGCCAATCCGGAAACATCGATGGCAGGAAACATTCCGATCGGCACACCGACACGCATCAGGGGCGCCAGGTCGGCGCGGCTTTCGCGCCAGGTTTTGCGCGAATGGAATTCCGTATCCACCGCGCGGCTTGCAAACAACATTAGCGTGATCGAGAGGCCGACGCCCATGGCGGCAGTAGTCGCCCAGGCCGTGCCGGCAACGCCCCAGCCGAACTCGAAAATAAAAATCTGGTTGAGCACGGCGTTGAGCACGGCGACGAAACTCATCACCGCCAGCGTCACGCGCGTGCGCCCGATGCCGTTGAAAAATCCGGTGGTGGCCCAGATGCCCACGGCGAACACGCCGCCCAGCACACGTGGAAACCAGTATTCGGCGGCGAGTTGCGCAACCGGCGCATCGAGCCGCAACCAGCCGATGATCTCCGGGCCGGACAGTGCGATCAGCACGAATGCGGGCGTGACCCAGAGCATGCCGCGCAACCCGGCCCATACCGCGCGCGCGGCGGCGCGCTTGTCGCCGGCGCCGAAGGACTGCGCCACCATGGTCTGCACCGCGAGGCCGGGTCCGCCGAGGGCCAGCATGGCCACGATCATGAACCAGTACGTGGCACCCACCGCGGCGGTGGCGTCGGTGGAAAGCCGGCCAACGAACCAGGTGTCGGTGAGGTTGAGCAACGCCTGAATGCCACTGTTGATGAACAGCGGCAAAGCGAGTGCTACGATCGCGCGCAGGTCCACCTGCCGGTGACCGTGGACATCGAGTTTCACGGCCGGGAGCCGGCCGCCAGAAGCGGTTTGCGGGTTGACGTTCATTGACAGTGACTTTGGAGCGGCTACACTTCCCGGTTGTCGTCCCTGCAAAATAGCGCATGTGGTCGCCGGATATTTCTCACGACCGCGAAGGTTTTCATGCGAGCGATAAGTTCTTTATGCGACCCCTTACTTTTCTAGAGTACGCAATGCTCGTTATCGGTGCCATTGGTCTGTTGGTGAGCGATCAATTCAACCTTCCGGGTGGCACGCAACTCTGCACATTTCTCATCGGCTCGGGGCTGGTTCTGGCCGGTGGCGAAGCGCTGTATTCCCGGGAAATGAGCCTCTTGTTTTCCAGCGACAGCGCACCCGGGCACGCCGGGATTCCCGCCGTGGTCTGGGGACTGATGCTGGTGTCGGGCGGTGCGGCCATTATCGGTTATGGATTTCTGAACGACATCGGCCAGTGGGCGCAGGTGCGGGCCATGCTTCGGCAGAATCCCGGCTGGCTCTACATGGCGGCCGGAATGCAATTGATCGGATGTTCGATTCTTTTGTATGTCGATTCGGGCAGCACGCGCAGCTGGGTAAAGACGCTCGTATTGCGGGTGCCGCGAGTATTTTTCGCCCTGGTTTTGCTTCTTGCTGGCATCGCAGGCACGGCGGGAGGGACCTGGCAGTTGCTTGATCCGCAGAAATTTATCGCTTTTCAGCGTGACACCTTGTCGAAACTCGACAAGACTCTGGACGGTTTTCCGGCGCAGCCCTGGTTCAAAAAATAGCGCAAGGCCCCGGCGCCTTGCTCCAGGACAATCCCGGCCTGTTTCAATGCAGATGCTTGCGTCCTGCAGGCATCGGAATCGGTTCAGATGCGCTGGCGGAGCTCTGAGTGTTGGAGACTGCTCCGGATTTCACATTGCGCTCAAACAACTGATTCACCAGTGCCACGACTTGGGCGATCTCCGGGTCACTGAACTGGCGCGAGAGCAGGCTGCGCAGGTCTTCAATCATCAGTCCGCGCTGAGCTTCGAAAATCGCGTCCTGGGTGGGGCCCACAAATACCAGGCTGAATTCGTCCTTGCCGTCTTCCAGGTAATAGCTGACCTCGAACGCCGAGGCTTCTTCCGAAAATGGATTCAGCGCGGCCAGCGCGCTCGCGACGATCTGATGAAAACTGCGGCCGACATCACCAGTCCAGCAAACCTCGAGGACGCGGCGGCGACGGTCAAACACCAGGCCCGGCTCGTCGGGATGCACACTTTTGGCATCGGCGATGTTGTCCTCATCCATGTACTCGAGCCAGGGACGCAACGCATCCTCGATCTGGGCCGTCGTGGTGCCGGCGCGAAGCAGAACCGTGCCGTGAATGTGGGCTTCCATGCGCATGACTTTTTCTCCTTCAGGCGAATCGCGGACCGAAACGCCGGCCCGCTGCATGCCTGATGCAACAAGACGTGATTATAGCGGCAGCAGGCACGGGCATCGCTGACCAAAGCTGCCTTGGGCTAAAATTAGTCTCCGAGCCCATCCCGCCCATACGCATTTCTTGATTGCCGCTGCACTGGCCCGGTTCCGGGCGTTTCGCCCCAGCACCCGCGCCGTGATGTTCATGATGATCATGGTCGTGTGTTTCTCGATACTGGAGACCACCGCCAAGTATCTGAGCGCTTTCTATCCGGTGCCGATGCTGGTGTGGTGCCGCTATACGGTGCACCTGGTTCTGGTGCTGCTGTTACTTGCGCCAAGGCTTGGGCTCGGCCTGGCGAGGACGGGACAACCGGCCGGGCAGATTTTCCGCGCCGCGCTGCTGATGGGTTCCACGTCCTGTTACTTCGGTGCGCTGAGTTTTCTGCCGATGGCGGAAGTCAAGGCCGTGAGCTTCATATCCCCGCTGCTGGTGACTATTCTCGCGGTGTGGTGGCTGCGTGAGCGGGTGGATCGTTCGCGCTGGCTGGCCGTGGTGACCGGATTCCTCGGCGTGCTGTTCATCGTGCGGCCCGGCAGCGCCATGCTGCAATGGCCGGCGCTGTTAGCGATTGGCGCGGCGCTGTGCTACAGCGCCAATCAGATCATGACCCGAAAGTTCAGCGAGACTGAAAACGTATACACCACGTTGTTCTATACCGCGTTGGTGGGCAGCCTGCTCATGAGCCTCGTCGTGCCCTTGTTCTGGAAGACTCCCGAGCTGCGCCATGCGCCGCTCCTGATCCTGCTGGGTGCGGTCGCCGGTTTTGGCCACCTCATGCTGATCAAGGCGCTGGAGCTCGAGAATGCATCCTTCCTGTCGCCGCTTGGATATGTGCAGTTGTTATGGGTCATCCTGTTCGGCTATCTCGCCTTCGGCGACCTGCCGGATAGATATTCCCTGATCGGCATGGCCATCATCGTTGCCAGCGGGCTCTATGTTGCACTCGGTCACCGCTTCAAGCCGCGCGAGGAGCCGGAAACGACGATTGAGTGAAGTCGGGTCAAGGGACCAGCGGAAACCGCGAGTCTTTCTCCGGAAAATAGAGACCGCGAAGGGGTTGGGAACAAGACCGATCAACTATCGTCGATTTTCGTTCTCCGGCCTGCGTGGCCATTTTGCGAGCGGCAGGTCATTCGCGGCGAAGCTGCCGGTTGCCGCCGCCAGCGCTGGCTCGAAATTCAGATTAACTACCTGCGCGAGCTGGCGTAACGTTGCGCCGGCGCGAGTTTTGCCGCGGTGGTCGCGGATAATGACCAGCGGGTGAGATCATCCCCCTCTACCGCGACACCGGTCGTTTCCTTGCATGGAATAATCCGCATCTGCATATAGCTCCGACGCATGTTCGCCGGTGATCAGACACAAGTCACCATACAATAGTCGTAAGCTACGGGAGCACGCATGTACCTTTTCTTTGATACCGAAACAACCGGGATTCCCCGCAATTACAAAGCACCGGCATCAGACCTGCAGAATTGGCCGCGACTGGTCCAGCTTGCATGGCTGCTGGTTGACGAGGAAGCCAACGAGATGATCAGTGCGGAGTACATCGTCAAGCCCGACGGGTTTTCCATTCCAGCGGATGCCGCCAGAATTCACGGCATCAGCACCGACGTGGCCGCGCGCGATGGCGTGGATCTCAAAACCATTCTCGCGGAAATCGTCCCGGACATCCGGAAAGCATTCGTGCTGATTGCCCACAACATGCCATTTGACGAAAAAATTCTCGGTGCTGAATTCCTGCGCTGCGATCAACCGAATCTGGTGGAGTCGAAACAGCGGCAATGCACCATGCAGGCATCGACAGATTATTGCCGGCTGCCGGGACCCTACGGATTCAAGTGGCCCAAGCTAGAAGAGCTGTACCTGAAACTCTTTAACGAAACCCTCAAAGGCGCCCATCGCGCCTTGATTGATGTGCGGGCGTGTGCCCGATGCTATTTTGAGCTCAGACGTTTGAAGATCATGTGAAACGGGACGGGAAAAGGCGCGCCGTTTTCCGGCGCTCCATCCCGGGTCCATGGTTAGCCACCTGGCTTGTCTTTCAGGTCTTATTGCCGCTCGCGATCCCAGCACTGCGTGGTACCGGCTTCTCGCAACGCGATCAGCGCGATCAAAGCGAGGATGCCGGCAATGCCGATGTGGATGTCTGACATGCTTGCGCTGCTCTCAGCAAGATCGTTCAACACCGGATCGGGCAGCGGCGCCGGCTCGTGTTCGGGCCTGCCCAGCACCCGGCAGGAGAGCTTCAGTGCGATCAGCACGGCTATCAGGCCCAGGCCCAGCGGCAGAAAAAATACGCCGGCCAGACGGTGAGCCGTGTCGATTGTTCCATCAGGAAAGCATGGTTGGAGAGCTTGTCCATGGCTTGCTGCCAGCCCTGGATGCTCAGTACGGTGAAGACCGCCGCGCTGAGCGCCATGCCCAGCCCTTCGATGGCGCTGCACGCCGCGTGGGGCAGACGTTGTACAAAGATATCGACATGAATGTGCGCCTGCCGGTACTCGCCCGCCGCCAGCGGGAGGAAGGCCACCGCCACCATGTAATACTCCGTGACCAGCGCGCTGGTCAGTGGCAGCGGGGCGTTGAGCGCGAGCTTGGCGATCACGTCCACGCTGACCTGAAGCATCATCGCGAGGAGCGCCAGGGCGGCGGCGTACAGCACCGCCCGGTCCACCGCGCTCACGATACGGCCGGCAATCACGTTAAGCTCGACTGGCGCACGACGGCCGCATTCACATGCCGTGAGTCTTGAGATCGATCTTCGAGCAAATCTCGCGCCGGTAAATTTCAGCGAGTGCGATTTTCTCCATTTCCGCGCCGGGGATGAGCTTCTCCCATTTTTTTCCACCAGCTTGCGGAAGCGGGCGACTTTCTGATCGACGTCCTTGAGGCAGAGCCGGCTGCAAGCCGATTTTCGCCAGGTCGCCGCGCGCCGCTGGAGCAGACACCGGATTTTGCCATTCGATGAGGTCGAGGCGGGTGGCGCGCGGATCATCGCTTAGCGCCATCAGCACGGCGCGAGCGGCGCCGTCACCCGGCAATCAAAATGGTGGACCCAGTCCGATCTCGCCGAAACTCGGCGACGGTTTGCCCGACATGGCGGCGGTGAAATTGTTGACCACGTGAAAGCCGAGCAATTCGCAAAATGCGATCGTGCGTTCCAGATTGGTGCAGTTCAGAATGACGTGAAAAATCTGGAGCGTGTCCAGGGCTTACGCGTTCGCGTATGCCCACTGTTGACTTGCTCCCTGCCCCTGGCCGCTCATTGTGGTCTGTCTCCCGTCAGCGTAATCCGGTGCATGACGCGCCGGTAACCGTGATAATCATTCACCGGATTGTGTTGCGTGCAGCGGTTGTCCCACAGCGCGATCGACCCCGGCCGCCAGGCAAAACGGCAAGTGAACTCCGGACGCACCTGGTGCTGGAAAAGATAACCAAGCAGCGGCTGGCTTTCTTCTTCGGTCATGCCGGCGAAGCGCAGGGTGTGGCCCGCATTCACATAGAGCGCGATGCGTCCGGACTCCGGATGGGTGCGTGCCACTGGATGCTCCGCGATAAATTCCGGTACCGGTTTGCCGTCGGCGCGAATGCGGTCTTCACGGGTTTTCGAGGCATCGGCCTTGGTCGAGCAATTCACGGCTTTGAGCGCGCGCAGCATGCGCTGCATGCCTTCGGACAAGGATTCCCAGGCCAGGTACATGTTGGCAAACAACGTATCGCCCCCGTGCGGCGGCGTTTCGCGCGCAAGAAGCATTGAGGCCATCGGTGGCGTCTCGAGGTAAGTGGTGTCGGAATGCCAGATGCCGCCGAAATTGATGCGCTCGTGTTCGAGCTTCTTCACTTCGATGATTTTGGGAAAGCCCTCGATGCCTTTTAACAACGGGTAGTCGCCTGGCGTTCCGAAGTGCTGCGCAAAGCGCATGTACTGCGCGGGCGTGAGTGGCTGATCGTGAAAGAACAGCACCAGATTGTCCAGCCAGGCCTGGCGCAATTCCGCCACCAGATCCGCGCTGAGCGGTTTCGACAGATCAACACCTGAGACTTCCGCGCCGAGCGCGCCGACAATCCGACACACGGAAATCATTTCAGGAACTGGGTCAGTACCTGTCCGGGACCGGATTTAAGTGGCAGGTAATCGCGACCATCGTGAACCTGCGTGCCGTTCACCCACACGCCGTGAACGCCCAGTGGATGACGGATCATGCGCGCGCCGCCGGCGGGAAGGTCTTTGCGGCTCTCCAGCGCGGATATGCCCACCTTCGCGGGATCGAACAACAGCAAGTCCGCCCACGCGCCGGGCGCGATGCGGCCGCGATCCGGGATGCGGTATTTCGCCGCCGGATCGGAGGTCAACCGGCGCACGCCTTCCTGCAAAGTGAAGGTGCCGGTCTCGCGCACCCAGTGGCGCAGGAAATGCAAACCGAAACCCGCGTCGCACATGAAGATCAGATGCGCGCCGGCGTCCGACAGCGCCAGCACGCCGGAGTCGTGCTTGAGCAACGGCGCGACACCGGCGTCGTTGTTCTGGAACAGCTTGGCGATCAGCGGCGTATCCAGCGGCAGATCGAAAAACCAGTCGAGCGGGTCGCGTCCGGCGGCACGTGCGAGTTCAGTGACCGGTTTTTCGTCCACTTCGACTTTCGACCAGTCGCCATAGAACAGAATGCCCGGTTGCGGATTGGCGAGATTTTCGCGGAAGCGGCGGCGAAACGCCGGATCGGCGTAAATGCGCGGCAGCTCATTCGGCTGCGCGGTTTTCACGCGCATGAACGCGTCATGCGAAAACATCAAATACGGATCGCGCAACGTGAAATCGAAAGACAGCGCATGGGGGTTGGCATGGATATAAACCTCGTTGCCGCGCGCGCGAGCCGCCGCGCACCGCTCGTAGTAGCCCAGCGCGACATCCGGCGCGGCGTCGTTGAACATGGTGAGCACCGTTACCATGAACATCGGCCGCCGGGTATGCGCCGCGAGCGACTCCATGTATTCCGTGGTGCCGCGTGGCCCGGTCGCCATCACGACAATGCCGCGTTGTTTGTCCGCCAGCGGCTGCACCAGCGCGAGCAGTTCCGCGTCCGAAGAAATGGTTGAGGGCATCGGCCGCCCGCCGAAGCCGGCGTGATTGGGCGAAAACGACGATCCCAGACCAATGGCACCCGCGTCCATCGCCTCGGACACCATCGCCTGCATGCGCGCGAGTTCGTCCGCAGTCGGCTCGGCGCGTGTCGAAGCCTCATCGCCCATCACCGCGGTGCGAATCGTCGAATGGCCGGCCAGCGTCGCAACATTGGCATACGGTCCGATGCGCCGCAGTTGCGCGAGATAATCGGCGAAGGTCTCGAATTCCCAGTTGGTGCCGCTCAACAGCGCGTTGAGATCCATGCCTTCGACCACGGACAGGTTCTTGAGCATGGTTTCGCGCTGGGAAACCGGGCAGGGCGCGATGCCGAAACCACAGTTGCCCATCACCGCGGTGGTCACGCCCAACGCGGGCGAGGGCGACAGAGTGCGGTCCCAGGTGACCTGCGCGTCGTAGTGGGTATGGATATCGACAATGCCGGGCATCAACGCGAGTCCCTGCGCATCGACGACCTGGTGTGCGCTCCCGCTGAGCTTGCCCACTTCGGCAATGCGGCCTTCATGCACGGCCACGTCCGCGTTGACCGGTGCCGAGCCGCTGCCGTCGAAAACTTGAGCACCGCGAATCAGAAGATCCATCATGGATGGACGTTATCACAAGTCGGCGGGAACGTGCTTACGGATTGAGTGTCCACTGACTTCGCTGGGAATTTCGCATTGCGCCAATACAGGCTATCGACTGGCAACTCGTAACCCCTTTAGAATCCACTGTCGGGCTCTTATGAAGCGGTTACACTGTCGCTTCGAATCGGCCACTGTTTACGCACTTGTCGCCGTTGGATTGCGAATGGCTTGATAGAAGATGACCAATGTCGTAACGTTTTTGCGTGCCCTGATTGCGGATCCACGGCGCGTCGCAGCCATCGCCCCGTCGAGTCCGGCACTGGCCAACGCCATTACAGCGGAGATCATGCCGATCTCCGCCCCGGTTATCGAACTAGGGCCCGGAACTGGGGTGTTTACCAAAGCCTTGCTCGCCCGTGGGGTTCCCGAAGACAGGCTGGCGCTGATTGAGTACGGACCCAATTTCGCGCGCATGCTGCAATCGCGCTATCCGCGTGCGCAAGTCCTGCGGATGGATGCGGCGCACCTGAAATCGGTCGAGCTGTTTGGCGGCGAACGCGTCGGTGCGGTGATCAGCGGGTTGCCGCTGTTGTCGATGCCGGAAGACGTTGTCGCCGCCATCATGGAAGGGGCCTTCGCGCACCTGCGAGCCGACGGGGCGTTTTACCAGTTCACCTACGGCCTGCGCTGCCCGGTTCGCCGCGCGACTCTCGACCGGCTTGGGCTCAAAGCGGTCCGTATTGGCGGGGCATTGGCCAACATGCCGCCCGCGTCCGTCTACCGCATCCGCAGGCGGCCACAGCTTCGGGTTCTGCAAAAAGAAAGTACCGGCTGAGAAGCTTCGGCCTTGCAGAATTCGACGGCATCGGGCACGACCTGATCGTTGCCAGCGGCGGCGTTTGAGAAATGTCTGGCGGGCCATGGATTGCCGTCAACGGCGCCGTGCAGCCCGGGCACCGGGTGGCCTCTGGTCAAGGCGGCGACCCACGCTACCCGGGTGGAACCCTGAGACTTCAGTTCCCGAAGTTTGCTGCAATGGGGCTGGATCTCACCGATGTTCTCGCGGCAACCCTCAACATTTCGATCCAGCCGCTGCGCTGGATCATGCACGCACCCCAGTTCGTCTTCAAGGCAGTGAGCTGGACCACGCACCATCCGCCGGAAGATTTCTCATTTTCGCGTTGCGAGGTTGTTTTCGAGGAACGCAGAACGTCCGGTTGGATCTACTATCCGCACCCGGAAACCAAGATAGATCACTTTCAGGATGCCTCGATGATGGAAGTGCTCGCGCCGCGCATCCCACATATTGGGTATGGCGCGAGGGTGCAACTGTGGATAAACGGAAACGAGGTTGTGGTCGAGCCTTGATTTGATCGGACGCATTGCCCCATTGAGCGCCTGAATCAAAAAAACGGGCCGCAAAACGCGGCCCGCTTATGTTTGCGCAAGAGGAGCGGTTAATCCTTGGTTGCCTCCACTTGTATGCTGATTTTGACTTCATCGCCCACCGCCGGCACATAGGCGGCCAGACCGAACTCGCTGCGCTTGATGGTGGCCGTGGCATTGGCGCCGCACACCGGCTTCTTGGTCATCGGATGATCTTTGCAGTTGAACGAGGTCACCGTCAGGGCGACCGGTCTGGTCACACCGAGCATGGTGAGTTCGCCGTCTGCGCCAGTGAGTTTGTCGCCATTGAATTTTAGCTTGCTGGCTTTGTACGTCAGCGTGGTGAATTTGCCGACATTAAAGAACTCGTCGGTCTTCAGGTGGGCATCGCGCTTGGCGTGACCGGTGTAGATCGAGGCGGCATCAATCATGATGTCAATGCTGCCGCTTTTGGCGGCGGTATCGAGCATGATCTTGCCGGTTGTGGTGCCGAATTGCCCGTGCATGGTCGAAAAACCGAGGTGGTTGATCTCGAAATTCGGATAAGTGTGGCTCGAATCCACGGTATAGGAATCGGCTGCCAGGGCTGGCAATGCGAATGTTGCGCTGATCAGAAGTGCTGCAAACCGGGTTTTCATCTTTGATATCTCCGTTAATGGTTTAAGAAAGTTGCTGCTTGACGGTGCGCGCCCTGATCGCTGGCACGCGATGGCGTTGGTCGATTACTTGTTGCCGGTGGTGACGATGCGGAACTTCACCTGTACGTCATCGGCTACCGTGTCGGTATCCGACCAGATACCTTCCCCGATCTTGAACTGCAAGCGCTTGAGGGTGAACGCACCTTCGTAAGTCGAGACATCGCCGGTACGTTTTACACCGAAAGGCGCGACCACTTCCTGGCTGACGCCCTTGATGGAGAGTTTTCCCTTCGCCTCGTAGCGATCCGGGCCGATTTGTTTGACCGCGCTGGAAACAAACGTTGCGCTCGGAAATGCGCTGGTGTTGAACCAGCCCTTTTTGCCGACTTCTTCGTCAGCTTCATCGCTGCCGGTGTCGATGCTGGCGAGTTCGACCGCGATTTCGGCTTTGGAAGAGACCACCTTTTTGGCATCGAAAGTAATCTGGGCGCTGAATGTCCTGAAGCGACCAGTGACCGGAACATTCATCTGAGTCGAGACGAAGGTGATTTCGCTTTTCGCGTAATCAACCTGTCCGGCATACACCGGAACGCTGGCGGCCATTGATGCAGCGAAAATCATAAGGGCATGGAGTTTCATTTGCGGTTGCTCCGAGGTTTGAGAATAGGCAGCATGCGCGCGAGGATGTCGTCGCGATCCAGGAGATGGTGTTTCAACGCTGCCGCAATGTGCAGGGCAACAACCAGAAACATCAGCCCGTTGAGTGCCTCGTGCACGTCCTTGAGTTGATCCGCCAGTTCCTTATTCTTGGCGAGCAGATCGGGAATCGGCAGCACGCCAAGGTAGACCACCGAAAAACCCGAGGCCGAGCTCATCAGCCAGCCCGAGATGGGAATAATCAACGTCAACACATAGAGCAGCACATGCGCAGCCTGCGCGGCCTTGTGTTGCCAGGCCGGCATGGACGGTGGTGGCGCGGGCGGGCGATGCGCGAGGCGCCAGGCCAGACGGATCAGCACCAGCAGGAATATCGTGACGCCGATCCACTTGTGATACGAATAGAGCCTGAGCTTGAACGGCGAGAGCGGCAGTTCGTGCATGTACACACCGAGCAGGGCGGTGCTTAGAATCACCGCGGCGATCAGCCAATGCAGTGCGATGGCGACGCCGGTGTAGCGCTGCATGGCGGATGTCATGTCAGGCGGCCTTGCGCTCGGCGCGTGCATCGCGCAACGCGTCGCGCAGCTTGCGCAGCAGCGCCGCCGCCTGATCCAGCTCACGTGGCGACAAGGCGTTGAACGCAGGCCTGAGATGACTGATATGCGCCGGAAATGCGCGCTCGAAAACGCGCGCGCCCTGCGGCGTTAGCGCAACAAATACCTGTCTGCGATCGGCGTCCGAGCCACCGCGCCGGATCAGACCGCTGGCCTCCATGCGATCCAGCACGCCGGTGAGCGTACCCTTGGTGATGAGGGTTTTTTCGCCCAGCTCGCGGCAGGTCATGCCCGGGGTATTGCCCAGCGTGGCGAGGATATCGAATTGCCCCGCCGTCAGGCCGAGTGCGCGGACATGCGCACCGGAATAGGCCGCGAAAGCCTGATAGCACTCGGCCAGGGAGCGCAGGGTCTTTATGAACTGCTCTGTTTTCATATGCCGCCACACGGAGAAAATCTCGTGAATAATCGCGCTGTCGTTCCCGTGCGGGCGGGAACCCAGTTGAATAAAAAAGCTGGATTCCCGCCTGCGCGGGAATGACAACCAGACCTGCATGCAGTAATTAAAAATGCCAGTTATCGGGCGTTTAGTTCTAATCCGAACTATTTTTATCCAAGGTGGTGGCGGCTGTCAATGATCCATTTTTCCCGATGCGCTTGACGCGGGTTCCCTGCCCGCCCCAAACTCGGCAGCCTCAGGTGTGGCGGAGGTCGCAACGTGTTCGGAGCACTTATCATTGGTGATGAAATCCTGTCCGGCAAACGGCAGGACAAGCATTTCCCCAAGATCGTCGAATTGCTCAAGGCGCGCGGCCTTGGACTTTCATGGAGCATGAATCTGCCCGACGATCCGGACGTCATTACCCCGGTGCTGACCAGTACGCTCTCGCGCGCGGATATCGTGTTCAGTTTCGGCGGCATTGGCGCCACGCCTGACGACCATACCCGCCAGTGCGCAGCCAGAGCAGCAGGTGTGGTACTGCGACTGCACCCCGAAGCGCAGCGCGAAATCGAAGCGCGCTTCGGCGCCGAGATCAACGCAAAACGCCTCGAAATGGGCGTGTTTCCCGTCGGCAGCCGCATCATTCCCAATCCCTTCAACCGCATTCCCGGTTTCAGTTTCGCCCGGCATCATTTTTTGCCCGGCTTCCCGGAGATGGCCTGGCCGATGATGGAGTGGGTGCTCGACCACGAATACGCACACTTGCACCAGAGCAACCCGCCGGTGGACGTTGCGATTATTGTCAGAGGCGCGGGCGAGAGTCAGTTGATCGACCTGATGAATGCCTGCATCGCGCGGTATCCGGCGCTGAAATTGTTCAGCCTGCCCAGTGTCAGTCCGGACCGTCGCATTGAACTCGGCGTCAACGGCGAAGCAAAACTGGCCGGCGAGGCGCTGGCATTTCTGCAAAAGGGCGTCAGCGAACTCGGCTTTGCGTGGACGCCCAGATAGGCGACGAGAGATTGGTCAGACAAAAATGTTGGCTATTCGCGCATAAGACAATTTGTTAAATCGTATATAACTGATGACCAAACCACTGCTGTTCACGCCGACCACGATTCGCACTGTCCGGTTCAAGAACCGCGTCGTCATTGCCCCCATGGCAACTTACTCGGCGCTGGATGGCGTCGCCCAGGATTTCCACTTCGCGCATTGGGGCCGGCTGGTACTCGGTGGCGCGGGCTGCGTGTTCGTCGAAGCCACGGCGGTGACGCAGCAGGGCTGCATTACCAATGGCGACCTTGGCATCTGGTCCAACTTGCATATTCCCCCGCTGCGACGCATTACCGAATTCATGAAAGCGCAGAATGTGGTGCCTGGAATACAGCTTGCCCATGCGGGCCGCAAAGGCTCCATGCAGAGACCCTGGTTTGGCAACGGCGCGCTGACTGCGGAAGACTTCACCCGCGGCGAGCAGCAATGGGACACCGTAGCGCCAACCGCCGAGCCGATGGCCGAGGGCCATATCGTGCCGCGGCAACTGACCATCTCTGATCTCGCCACACTCAAGCGCGAATGGGTGGATGCGGCGAAGCGCGCCCTGGATGCCGGCTTCGACGTGCTGAACATTCACAACGCGCACGGC
This sequence comes from Betaproteobacteria bacterium, assembly GCA_031362885.1. Lineage (GTDB taxonomy): Bacteria > Pseudomonadota > Gammaproteobacteria > Burkholderiales > JACQAP01 > JACQAP01. The sequence continues at coordinate 630 of JANLTJ010000244.1, read as the reverse complement.
TACCTGATACACCAATTTCTGTCGCCCTTGTCGAACAAGCGCACCGATGCCTACGGCGGCAATTTCGCCGGGCGCACGCGCTTTCCGCTTGAATTGGCGGAGGCCCTGCGTGTTGCGTGGCCGCAGGACAAGCCGGTTTTTCTGCGCGTCTCCGCCGTGGATGGTCTTGACGGCGGTTGGACCCTAGACGACACAGTCGCCTACGCCAAAGAGTTGAAAGCGCGCGGCATCGACGTGATTGATTGTTCCTCGGGCGGGCTGTTCGGCTCCGCCACCGCCGCGCGTGTCAAACGCTCATGGGGTTTCCAGGTTCCTTACGCCGAGCGCGTGCGACGTGAAGCGGATATTCAGTCCATGGCCGTCGGCCTCATCGTCGATCCCTTTTTCGCCGAAGAAATTTTGCAGCAGGGCCGAGCCGACTTCATCGCCATCGCCCGCGAGGCGCTGGCGAATCCCTGCTGGCCGCAGATGGCGGAGATTGCCTTGGGACGCAAAGCCTTCGACGCCATGGACGACTGGCCGGTGCAATACGGCTGGTGGCTCAAGCACCGCGAGCGCTCAATGGAGCAGATCCGCGCCGACGAGGCGGCGGCGCAGCAGAACTGAAACTCCGGGGAAAGTCATTTGAAC
>JANLTJ010000204.1:0-12044 GCA_031362885.1 Betaproteobacteria bacterium | reverse complement strand
CGGCTTTGCTGTTGCGCAAACGAAGACAAGTCGCCGTAACTGGTAACCCCCAGCACCTCCATGCCCTCTTCTTCGAGCGCCTTGGCGAGCGCGCGCACACCCAAACCGCTGGTATTTTCAGAGCGGTAGTCTTCGTCGATGATGACAACCGGAAAGCGAAATTTCATGTGGTTCTCCCTGCGGTAACCGCGGGCGCTGGCGGCCGGCGGGATCGAATGCTTGCGTGAGCTGGCTCTGCCACTCGTGGCAGGTCTTGCCTGAGCCGGCCGGAATAAATGGCAGTCTTGCTGAGCGCTGCCTTAGCCTCGGCCACTGATCCGGTTATTCATGTGTTCTGAATCACGATCTTCGGAAACGCTGCGCTGTGATCCTTCGCCAGTTCCGCGATACGGGCGGCCATTTTGCGCGCGATTTCCTTGTATATCTGCGCCGCGCGGCTGTCCGGTTCGGCAACCACGGTCGGTTTGCCGGAATCCGCGTGCTCTCGGATCCTGATGTCCAGCGGCAGGCTGCCCAGCACATCCACACTGTAATCCTTGCTCATTTTCGCGGCCCCGCCCTGTCCGAAGATATGCTCCTCGTGGCCGCAGTTGGAGCACACGTGGGTGCTCATGTTCTCCACCAGGCCCAGTATCGGCACGCCGACCTTTTCAAACATCTTGAGGCCCTTGCGCGCGTCCAGCAGCGCTATATCCTGCGGTGTGGTGACGATCACCGCGCCGGTAACCGGCACTTTCTGCGACAGGGTCAGCTGGATGTCGCCGGTGCCCGGAGGCATGTCCACCACCAGATAATCCAGATCCTTCCACTGCGTATCGCGCAGCAACTGTTCCAGCGCCTGGGTCACCATGGGCCCGCGCCAGACCATCGGCGTATCGACGTCGATCAGCAAGCCGATGGACATGGCCTGCACGCCGTAATTGACCATCGGGTCGATGCTCTTGCCGTCCGGCGAAGTCGGTTTGCCGGACAAGCCCATCATGATCTGCTGCGACGGCCCATATATGTCGGCGTCCAGAATGCCGACACTGGCGCCTTCGGCGGCCAGCGCCAGCGCCAGATTCACCGCGGTAGTGGACTTGCCCACCCCGCCCTTGCCGGAGGCCACGGCGATCACGTTCTTGACGTTGGCGAGCAGCTTCAGCCCGCGCTGCACCGAGTGGGCGGTGATCTTGACCTGCACGTTGACACTGACTTTACCCACACCGGGAATCGCGCCGATACGCTCGTTCAGCGCGCTGCGGATGCCCTCGATCATGCTCCTGGCCGGATAGCCCAGCACGATGTCCAACGACACGTCGTTGCCGGCGATGCGGATGTTGCGCGCCTCCTTGCCGGTGACGTAGTCCTTGCCGGTGGCCTGGTCGATGTAAGTCTGTAGCGCCGCCCTGACCTGCTCTTCGCTGATTGCCATGCCTGATTGTCTGGAATTGAAGGGCGGGATTTTATTCCGATTCGCCACGAAGTCGAAGGGATTTTACGGCCTGCCTGCTAGAATCGCTGCCTTATATTTCCGCTCGGCCAGAAATGAAACGCAGGATTCTCGTCACCTCGGCGCTGCCTTACGCCAACGGCAGCATCCACCTGGGCCACCTGGTCGAATACATCCAGACCGACATCTGGGTGCGCTTCCAGAAGATGCAGGGCCACGAGGTGCATTACGTCTGCGCCGACGACACCCACGGCACGCCCATCATGCTGCGCGCCGACAAGGAAGGCATCACGCCCGAGGCGCTGATCGACCGGGTATACGGGGAGCACACGCGCGACTTCGCTGGCTTCAACGTCGCCTTCGACAACTACTACACGACCAATTCGAAAGAGAATCAGGACTTCTGCGAGGACATTTACCGCCAGTTGCAGGCCAAAGACCTGATCGCCAAACGCTCGGTTGAACAGTTCTACGATCCGGTCAAAGCGATGTTCCTGCCGGATCGCTACATCAAGGGCGAATGCCCCAACTGCCACGCGAAGGACCAGTACGGCGACTCCTGCGAAGTCTGCGGCAAAACCTACACCCCCACCGACCTGATCGACCCCTACTCTGTCGTCTCCGGCACCAAGCCGGAGCGCAAAGCCTCGGAGCATCATTTTTTCAAGCTATCCGATGCGCGCTGCGAAAATTTTCTGCGCCAGTTCACCCAGCAGGGCGGGCGCCTGCAAGCGGAAGCCGCCAACAAGATGCAGGAATGGCTGGGCGAGCCGGGCGACAACAAACTCGCCGACTGGGACATTTCGCGCGATGCGCCATATTTCGGGTTTCCGATTCCCGGCACCAACAACCAGAAATTCTTCTACGTCTGGCTGGACGCGCCTGTCGGTTACTTCGGCAGCTTCCGCAATTACTTCGAGCGCATCGGTAAAACCCAAAAAGAGATCGACGAATTCCTGCGCCCCGGCGGCAACACCGAGATGATGCATTTCATCGGCAAGGACATTCTGTATTTTCACGCCCTGTTCTGGCCAGCGATGCTGGAGTTCTCCGGCTACCGCACGCCGTCCAAAGTGTTCGCGCACGGTTTCCTGACCGTGGACGGCCAGAAGATGTCCAAGTCCCGCGGGACATTCATTACCGCCGAAAGTTATCTCCAGCAGGGCCTGAATCCGGAATGGCTGCGCTACTACTACGCCGCGAAGCTGAATTCGACGATGGAAGACATCGACTTGAGCCTGGAAGACTTTGTGGCGCGCGTGAATAGTGACTTGATTGGCAAGTATGTAAATATTGCCAGCAGAGTTGCCGGAATAATTCAGAGTAGATTTGGTGGAAAGGTCAGCGGTGATTTACGGCCAGTGTCGCAAGCAGAGCTCGTCAACCGGATGCTGACCATCGGCGGCAAAGTTAATAATCCTGCGCAGTTAGCACCACTGACGTTGGTGGTATCGAGCCAGGATGATTTGCTTGAAACAGCGATCCAAAAAGGCGACGAAATCCGTTCCGCCTATGACGCTCGTGAATATGGCAAGGCAATTCGACAAATTATGGACATTGCGGATGTCGCAAATCAATTCATCCAAGCGTACCAACCGTGGTCTTCCGCAAATAGCGACTCCGAGATTGAGTGGATTTGCTCGTATTCCCTCAGTTTCTTTAAAGTTCTCACGGTTTACTTAAAACCTGTTCTACCAAGACTGGCTGAAAGCGCAGAAGCGTTTCTCAATGTATCGCCGTTGTCTTGGACCGACGTGGCAACAGGATTTCCGGAGAATCATCGGATCAAGCCATACATACATTTGATGAGTCGCGTCGATCAAAAACAAATCGCCGCACTGGTCGCAGCCAACAAAGAGAATTTGCAAGCAGCCGAGCCTGCTTCCCTCATCCCCACCCCTTCTCCCGGAGGGAGAAGGGAGAAGAACGCAGCTACTTCGCACGGCGTATCGAAAGAGCAAGCCTCTCTCCCCTCTCCCTCCGGGAGAGGGGCTGGGGGTGAGGGAAAGCCCCACAAAAAGCCACCATTGCCACAAGACCTCCTCGACTTCGCCCGCAAACTGCGAACCGAACAAACCGACGCCGAGCAACTCATCTGGTCTTTGCTACGCAATCGCAGCCTCGCCAGTGCGAAGTTCCGCCGCCAGCATCCGGTGGAAGAAGGGGCACATAAATACATTCTCGATTTCTACAGCCACGAACTGAAACTCGCCGTGGAACTCGATGGTGGCCAACATCAGGAGCAGGTCGCAGCCGACGACGCGCGCACCCGGGCACTGGCGATGCGAGGTATCAAAGTTCTGCGCTTCTGGAACAACGACGTGCTTTCGCAAACCGACTCCGTTCTGGAGTCCATCTGGAATACGGTGAATGAAATGACACAGACGAATTCTCCCTCGGCCCAAACTTCTCCCTCACCCCCGGCCCCTGCTACGCTTCCAGTGTTCCCTGGTCTCCCGGGGGGCGCTGGTGCGCTCCCTCACCCCCCCGCCCCTGTCCCGGGCTCCGCCTCCCTCACCCTACCCTCTCCCGGAGGGAGAGGGATCACAGGTTCACCTGGCGAGGGGAGAATAACAATTGATGACTTCAACAAAGTAGAGTTGCGCGTTGCGCGCATAGTCAGCGCAGAACACGTCGAGGGCGCGGAAAAGCTGCTCAAGCTGCAACTCGACATCGGCACCGAAACCCGCCAGGTGTTTGCCGGCATCAAGTCGGCCTACGATCCGGCGAAACTGGTCGGTCGCCTGACGGTGATGGTCGCCAACCTGCAGCCACGCAAGATGCGTTTCGGCGAATCTCAGGGCATGGTGCTGGCGGCCAGCGGCGAAGGCCCGGGGATTTTCCTGCTCTCGCCGGACGATGGCGCGCAGCCGGGAATGAAAGTGAAATAGCAGCATGAAACTGACGCGCTTCCGCCCGCGTCTGTTGGGCGAGCTGAGGCACTACAGCGCGGAAAAATTCACGGCGGATGTGGGCGCCGGCCTGACGGTGGGTCTGGTGGCACTGCCGTTGGCGATCGCTTTCGGCATCGCCAGCGGGGTCAAACCCGAGAACGGCATTTTTACCGCGATCATCGCCGGCTTCCTGATTTCAGCGCTGGGCGGCTCCCGGGTCCAGGTTGGCGGCCCGGCCGGTGCATTCGTGGTCATCATCTACGGCATCATCCATCAATACGGTCTTGCCAACCTGTTTATCGCCACCATGATGGCGGGTGTGCTGCTGCTGGCAATGGGCTTGACCGGCATGGGCAGCTTGATCCGCTTCATTCCGGTCGCGGTGGTGATCGGATTCACCAGCGGCATCGCGGTGCTGATCGCGCTGTCCCAGGTGCGCGATGTGCTCGGCCTGCGCATCGAGAACATGCCGGCGGATTTCTTTTCGCAGGTCTCGGTGCTGGCGAAAAACATCCATACGCTTGACGCCGCTTCACTGACGCTCGCCTCCGCTTCACTCTTGATTATTGTCGCCTGGCCCAAAATCGCGGCCCTGAGCGGACGCGCCGGCATGTTCAACCTGCCGGGAGGCAGCGCCCTGGTCGGGCGGATTCCCGGCACCATCGCCGCGCTGGCTGTCGCAACGCTGGCGGTTGCACTGTTCGATCTCCCGGTGGAAACAATCGGCAGCCGCTTCGGCGGCATCCCGCGGGCGCTTCCCGTCCCCGCATTTCCGGAGTTCCACTGGTCCACCGTCCGGCTGTTGGTGGCGCCGACGATCACCATCGCCCTGCTATGCGCCATTGAATCCCTGCTTTGCGCGCGGGTGGCTGACGGCATGATCAAGGATCGCCACGATCCGAACCAGGAACTCATGGCTCAAGGCATTGCCAACATCGTGACGCCGCTCTTCGGCGGCATCCCCGCGACTGGCACCATCGCCCGCACCTCGACCAACGTGCGTGCGGGAGCCAGAACCCCGGTTGCCGGCATCGTGCACGCCGCAACCCTGCTGGCCATCGTCCTGATCGCCGCCCCGCTCGCCGCGTACATACCGCTTGCGGCACTGGCCGCCATCCTGCTGTTTGTGGCCTTCAACATGGGGGAATGGAACGAATTCCGGCGCCTGCGCCATTTTTCTTTGCACTACCGGATCGTGATGCTGTCGACTTTCCTGCTCACCGTGATTTTCGATCTGACCGTGGCGGTCGAAGTCGGCCTGGTCCTCGCCAGCCTGTTGTTCATCTACCGGATTTCCGACATCACCCGCGTCGAACCCATTTCACTGCCGCGTCCGGCAGTCGGAGCACTGGAACTTGACAACGGTATCAACGAAGAATCGATCGCAGCTTACAAGTTGTTCGGCTCGCTGTTTTTCGGCGCCGTCGGCAAGCTGGAAACGCTGCTGGACCACAAACGGGAACGATTGTCCGTCCTGATTCTCGAAATGCACCAGGTCATCAATCTGGACACCACCGGCCTGGACTTTCTGGAAAATCTGCACCGGACCTTGCACGAGGAGGGCCGCCATCTCATTCTTGCCGACCTGAATCATCAGCCCATGTCCCTGATACGCCGTTGCGGCTTCGTTGCAACGCTGGGCGAAAAAAATCTGACCCGCGACCTGTCCTCGGCGCTGGTCCGCGCGCGGGAAATCGTCGCCGGTTGACGGAAGCCATGGCGGTATGATGATCTCAAGACGCCTGCGGATCGTCGGACTCGTGCAAGGAGTGTTTTACCGGGAGTCGATGCGCCAGCGCGCCACCCAACTCGGCATAACCGGCTGGGTCCGCAACTGCGCCGATGGGTCCGTCGAAGCAGTTGTGCAGGGCGATGCGCTGGCAGTCGGGCAAATGATCGAGTGGGCGCAGCGCGGGCCCGAGTCCGCCAGGGTGGACAATATCGACGTCGAAACGGTCGGAGACAATGTTCACCACACGACCTTCGACAAGAAACCAACTTTGTAAATCAACGCTCTCACCGCAGAGGAAGCGGAGGGAAATCTAGAGAAAGAAGTAAACGCTTCACACCCGGAGTACGCGCATTGCTCACCGGGCTAAAGCAACTTGCGAAACTGTTCGACGGTGAGCCCGGCGTCGCGAACGATACCGCCGAGGGTGAATGCATTGACGGGGTTGTGACGAGGGATCGTAACAATGCGTGCCCCATTGGACATAACGATATGTTTGCCTTGACGGACTACCGAAAATCCGGCCTTGTCGAGAGCACGGACCGCATCGAGATGATTGACGCCCGGGATTTTGGGCAAGGCTAGACGACCACCTCGATTTCGCGAATCTTTTCTCCCCGCAACTGCTCGTCAATGACAGCGAGGTATTCTCGGATGGCGTCCTTGATATTTTCGAGGGCCTCCGCTTCCGTAGTTCCTTGTGACCAGCAACCTGGAAGGCCGGGCACTGAGACTGAAAATCCCTCTTCAGATTGATGCATAGCAATTCGATAGCGCATAGATTATCTCCTTGGGCGCAATGGTCAAGTATAGCTCAGACGCCGTGACGCCTAACGGCCGCGCGCAGTTAGACCCGTTCAGCCGAAGCGATGAATTGTGCATATGCTCGCGAGACTACCAAGCTTGAAAAGACGTTCCGGATGCGACGTCGATCGAGTGCGCCTGCGCTCCCCGGGCGCCACGAGGCGGAGCTGTGTATTTTCGACCCGGAACGCGTCGTTGACCGCGAAGGCGAGCCGGTACTCATGCTGCGGAATGTAGACGCTGAGCTTCGACATTGCGATCCGCTCGGGAAGAGCCCAATCGACAATTGGCGGCTGGTCGGACGTGTAGTACTTGACCTCACCATGAACGAGCAACTTACTCTTGATTGATGGCCTGCGCAGCAGGGCTGCACGAACGCCGGCGATAAACCTAGCGGGGTTGTGAATCTCGATGCATGCGCTGGCTTGGAACTGGGCGGCGAGCTCTGAACTGCGAAGGGTGCTGAGACAGAAGACGAGAATGTCGTCTTCATTCGCGGATGACTCGAAAGAATGTGGCAAGACGATCTTCTGCTGGGTTTCAGTAAGCGTGATTTCAAGCCCGCTCTGTGGCCGATGGAGTCTTGTACCTTCGAACTCATCGCCGCGTACCTGCGCATCCTCGTAGTCGCGGAAATAGGAGAGTGACCGAAAGAGAACAGCGCCCTCGCGGACGAATGACTGGACGTACTTCTCAGGAAGGTATTTGTAGAGGCGAGGCACACGAAGGGTCTAACGAATATCAAGAACCGAAAAGCCAAATAGCATAGCGCCGGATTTTTTGTTCAGCGATATTCGCGCGATAATTCATACGCTTGATTGGCTGTTTTTAAAATCAGGTACTTACTACCCTGCGAAAGGCTTTGATCGGGTGCACGCCACGACTTAAGATACTGATTGGAAAGTTGGTTGTCCAGTTCCGGCAGCAGTCGCGAATGCTACAAATCAAACTGCCTGATTTTTTGTCTCTCCCGTCTTTCCCTATGCGTCCTTTACCGCCAAAGCGCTGGATCGTTTGCCCTGAATTACATCAGCGAGGCTAATTCGACCGGCGCGGGCGTGCGCAACAACAGGTTCTTCATCTCCCAAGCCTTGTCAGGATTGAGCTTCTCGAAGTACTGCACTTCCCCCGCGATCAAGGCCGCGACCGGAACCCCGTCGCGATACATGACGCGATTGCTGTAAATCGCCGGTACCCGCACACCCGGCGTGACGATGCCGGCGAGGTTTAGCGGGTCGCAGCCGCTCACGACCGCCACGCGCCCGGATTTCTCAGCACCGCGCACGCCGCGCAGCACATCGACTGCTTCTGGCAAGGCGAACTGCTCGCCAGAAAAACCCGCGACGAAGCGGCCGCCGCGGATTTCACCGCGGGTTTCCAGGCGGCGGCAGGCCATGAGCAATTCTCGCCACGGCAGCAGCCAGTCCGCTTCGCGCGCGAGCATGCGCCAGAAGACCACGCCGTAGCGCTTCAGCAGCGTGCGGGCAATCTGCTCCGCTGCTTCGCGTTCGAGGCTGGCGGTGCTGCTGCCGGCGGGCTTGCGCCGGATCAAGGCCCAGCGCCCGGCGTCTTCGACGCCGAACACGGCGGTTCGCCGCCGGCGTCCGCCGCCAACCGGTTTGCGGCGATCGGCGGGCAGCAACAGCGCCCGCAGTCCGCTGAAGCCGTCCGAATGGATCAGCCCGGCCGCGGTCAATTCCCGCAAGGCTTCTTCGATGAAGGTGCGCGGTTGATCCAGGCCTTCGGCGATGTCGTCGAAGAAGGAAGCCCCATGCTGCGCCAAAAAATTAGCGACGAATTGTGCGCGGGACGAGAGATGCGAGGCTATGGATTGCTGCGCTGAATCTTTCGAATCAGGACTTCCCTCATTTCCGGCCCTTCTGCTCTGCTTCAAGTGTTCCCTTGCCCCGGAGGGGGAAGGGAGGTTTGTGCTCCCCGTCGGAACGGGGAGTTTAATGAATGGGCGAACGGCTTGCGGATCGGCAGTCTTCGCCAGTGCGGTCCACACGGAAAGGTTCTTGCGCGTCAGCAGGGTAATCGGCGTGCTGCGCACCGGGCTCGGGCCGTGCGCGCGTGAGGCTTCAGGCTTGGGCGCGTCGAGCCTCGTCCACACCACGCGGCCGGCACGACACAGGTCGTCGAGCCAATGCGGCTCGTATCCCGCCACCCGCGCCGGGATCAACTCGGTTTCCCAGGAACCGGCCGCCGCCTCGAATCCTTCGAGCTGGGACACCACGGCGGCCACGGCATCCGGACCTTCCATGCGCGCGCCGACGTGCTGCCAGTCGAAAAGAAATTGCATGTAGTCGGCGGCGCTGACGGGTTCGATCTCCTGGCGCAAACGCTTGACGGTGTAACGGGTGATGCGCGCGAGCAGCCGGCGCTCGCACCACTCGGCACCCGCTTGCGGCGTGAAGCTGCCGCGCATGACGAAGCCTTCGCCTTCCAGCGCCAGCAGGGCGATGTCGACATCGCCGACCGGCACGACGATCGATTCCGCCAGCGCCTGCGCCGTGGCCGGCCCGAGTCCTTCGAGACGACCGCGCACGATTTCCACCAGAGCCGCCTCACGGCTCCAGGTCTTCAAATACTGCGCGGGAACCGCCAGCGGCGGCGGCATGCGCGCATCGGGATGCAGCGCTTGAAATTCGGGCAGGCGCTGCACCGCAATCACAAGGCCGGCTTCATCCGCGCAACCTGCGGGAACAACACGAGTGACGCGCCGGTCGCGCACGAGCTCGTCCAGTAACGGCGCCCATGCCGCTTGCGCGCGCACTTCCTGTGCGGTCAGCAGGCCCAGCCAGCTCAAGGCATCGTGCAATTCGTCGGTGCTGTCGGCTTGCGGCCAGGCCTCGTCGCGCACGCGCGCAATCGCTTCCGGATCAAGCCGCCCGATGTCCGCCGCGCTTTCCGGATCAAGCCAGCGGCGGCTGACCACGGCCTGGGTGCGCCGCTCTTCGAGCGGTGCATCGTCGAGGAAGGCATACGGCCGCGCCGAGAGAATCTCCAGTGTCAGCGGCGAGGGCTCGACCAGTTCGCGCGTTTCAATTTTCACCTCGCCCTGCTCGATGGCGCGCAACAGCCGTTCGAAGCCCTCGATGTCCATCGCCTCGAACAGGCAGTCGGCGATGGTTTGTTTCACCAGAGGATGGTCCGGAATCTCGCGATCACCGACGAGGTTTTCCTGGCAGGCCAGCTGGTCCGGAAAAATGGCCGCCACCAGATCCTCCGCCTGCATGCGTTGCAATTGCGGCGGAACCTTGCTGCCACCGCGAAATCGCGGCAACGCCAGCGCGATGGAGGCATCCCAGCGCCAGCGTGTGAGGAACATCGGCGCATCGAGCAGGGCCTGGATCAATATTTGGCGCGCAGTATTTGAATGCAGATAGCGCGCCACTTCTTCCAGCGCGAAACTATGGGTCGCGGTGAGCGACAGAATAATTGCATCTTCGGTGGCCGCGGCTTGCAGTTCGAAATTAAATTTGCGGCAGAAGCGCTTGCGCAATGCCAGGCCCCAGGCGCGGTTGATGCGGTTGCCGTAAGGCGAATGAATGACGAGCTGGGTGCCGCCGCTTTCGTCGAAGAAACGCTCCATGACCAGGCGTTGCTGGGTCGGCAACAGACCCAGGGCCGCTTTCGCGCTGCCCAGATAATCGATGAGCTGCGTAGCGGCCTGCGGCGCAATGCCGACATCTTCAATCAGATAAGCCAGCGCGGCCCGTGAATCCGGCAGCCGCGCGTCCATCTCCGCGCGCAGCCGCGAGACGGCAAACGACACTTCATCGCTGCGCGCCGGTGCTTCGCCGAGCCAGAACGGAATCGAAGGCGGCAGGCCTTGCGCATCCTCCACGCGCACACGCCCGGCTTCCACGCGCAGGATGCGATACGAGGTATTGCCAAGCTGGAAAATATCGCCCGACATGCTTTCGATGGCGAAGTCCTCGTTGACGCTCCCGACCACGATATCCTGCGGCGAGAGCACGACGGTGTAATCAGCGGTATCGGGAATCGTGCCGCCGGAGGTCACCGCAGTGAGCCGCAAGCCTTCGCTCGGGCGCAGTTTGCCGTTGACCGCATCACGATGGATCAGCGCACGCCGGCGGCCGCGGCGTGTCGAGAACCCCTCCGAGAGCATCTGCACCACTTCGCCGTACTCCAGGCGCGTGAGTTCGCGGTAAGGCCAGGCGCGGCGCATCAGTTCGTACACGGCATCCTCGTCGCACTCGCCGCAGGCCACCTCGGCGGCGACCTGCTGCGCCAGCACGTCGAGCGGCTTGGGCGGAATGACCAGGCGGTCCAGTTCCGCGCGCCGCACGGCATCGAGCAGCGCCGTGCATTCGACCAGATCATCGCGCGACACCGGAAACAGCCGGCCCTTGGGCAAACCGCCGACCGCGTGTCCCGAGCGGCCAACGCGCTGCAACAGCGCGGCAATCCGGCGCGGCGTGGACAACTGGCACACCAGGTCCACATGGCCGATGTCGATGCCCAGTTCGAGCGACGCCGTGGCCACCAGCGCCTTGAGTTCGCCGCGTTTTAATTTCTGCTCGGCATTCAGGCGCTGCTCGCGCGCCATGCTGCCGTGATGCGAGGTGATCTGATCCTCTCCCAAGCGTTCGGACAGTGCACGCGCGATGCGCTCGGCGAGCCGCCGCGTATTGACGAACACCAGCGTCGAGCGGTGTTCGCGGATCAGTTCGGCGAGCCGGTCGTAGACCTGGGTCCACACTTCGCCGGACATGACGGCTTCAAGCGGCGACGCCGGCACTTCGAGGGCGAGATCGCGCTTGCGCACATGGCCGGTGTCGACGATGGTGCAGGTGTTGGAATCAAACAAACTTCCGGAGTGCCCAACGCCCATGTGTGGGGTAGGGGTGTGGGATGTTTTTGGACGGGCACTCCCCGAAGCGCCAACGAGAAAGCGCGCTACATCCTCAATCGGCTTTTGCGTCGCCGACAGCCCGACACGAGTCAGTTGTCCGCCCGCAAGCTGTTGCAGCCTCTCAAGCGACAGCGCCAGATGCGCGCCGCGCTTGTTCGGTACGAGCGCGTGGATTTCATCGACGATGACGGTGCGCGTAGACGCCAGCATCCTGCGCCCCGACACGCTGGTGAGCAGGATATAGAGCGACTCCGGCGTGGTCACCAGAATATGCGGCGGCTTGCGGCGCATGCGCTCGCGCTC
>JANLTJ010000167.1:0-5229 GCA_031362885.1 Betaproteobacteria bacterium | reverse complement strand
AATCCAGTGGACGGTGATCAGTGAACCGTAACAACACGCGGGGATAGCGCCAAATCAAAGGGCCGCAATAGCGGCTCTTTGATTTGGCGCTCACTGTTTAAAGCGTGTGGCTTGTTGGCGCCCCGAACACGAATCGAACGTGCGACCTACCCCTTAGGAGGGGGTTGCTCTATCCACTGAGCTACCGGGGCGATGCGGGAATTCTAGCCGAAGATAACTATCAGTTGCCTCGATTTGTTGAAAACGTGCCATTGGAATTGCAGTAGGCGGATGGTACATAATTGCATCGGCGAGGCGATCGGCCTGGCTGGGACTCAGACGATCTGAATTGTGTATGAGTCCTTTCGCATTTCCTAGATTCACAACCTACCGCCAGGGAGAAATTCATGCTTGGAATGTCGCGCACGATACGACTGACGCTGGCTGCGGCCGCGATGCTGATGATGTGGGGTTGCCAGAATATGGGCACGCAAGCCCCATCTGGCGGCCAAAGTACGGAGACAAGACCCGCGGCTGCCGCGAAGAAAGCGGAAAAACCCGCGAAGCCGGAATTGCCGCAAGGATTTACCTGCTGTAATTTCCACTATGAGGGCGACTGGATCAATGATGCCAATTACACCACGCTGCCGATGATTCCTGCCGGTACGCCGGCGAAGATCACGGGTTACGGTCGCAATCGCGCCTTTGTGGAAATCGGTGGCAAGAAAATGCGGCTCGGACTCGATTACGGGCGCGAGCAGCAAACGCTGGAAGCCTGGGCGAACAAGATGATTGTTGCCGACGATCCAAAGAACAAACTTGCGAACTATCCGGCGAATATCCGGACCGCGATTCAACAAGGCAAGGTAGCGCTCGGCATGACCAAAGAGCAGGTGATCATGTCTGTGGGCTATCCGCTGGCTTCTGAAAACCCGTCCCTGGATGCTCCGATGTGGCGCATGTGGGTATCGAGTTTCGGCGAGTACCAGCTGGTCTGGGATGCCAATGGTCGCGCGAAGGAAGTGGTTACCGACGCGCTGACCCGAAACATGATTGTGTATCAGGCGCAATAAGGGGCCGAAGCGGCGAGCACGCCGACAAAGTGTCCCGGCGCTTCGCGTCGCCGGGACGTTGGCTATTCTTGAGAACGCGATTCAGCTGATGGTGAGGCCACTTGACTGATCTGTCGTTCGACCCGGAGGAGTATCGGGCTCTGGTTTCCGCTGCCGCCAGGCAATATCGCGCGGTCGGGCGCCATCCTTACTATTTTGCCCGCGGCAAGCTCGGGCTTGATCCGGTTTTCCCTGCCTTGCTTCGTCGAGGATTGGTCCCCGAAGGGGCAAGAATTCTCGATCTCGGTTGCGGCCAGGGCGTGTTGGGCGCGTTGCTCATCGCGGCGAGCGAGCTGTACCGGTCGGGTGTCTGGCCGGGTGACTGGCCGGCTCCACCGGAGAATGTAACCCTGCATGGCATTGAGTTGCAGGACAGGATTGCCGGCTGGGGTCGGGCGGCGTTGATCGGCCGCGCGACACTGGTTACCGGCGACGTGCGGGACGCGGCATTGCCCGACGCCGATCTGGTGGTTATTTTCGATGTGCTGCATTATCTGGACCCGGATGATCAGGGCCGGGTTCTTGCGCGCATCGCGCACTCGTTGCGCGGTGGAGGAACGCTGCTGCTTCGGGTCGGCGACGCATCCGCCGGGTGGCGTACCCCGTTCACTCGACTAACCGACAAACTGTCCACACTGGTTCGCGGGCAAGGTTGGCCGGCCCATTACTGCCACAAGGTGGAAGATTGGACCGGCTTGCTCGAACATCACGGATTCCGCGTCACGGCCGAGCCGATGAGCGCCGGCACGCCGTTTGCAAATGTGCTTCTGATCGCGCAGTTGCGCTGATCCGCTTGCCGGCCGCAGCGCGGTGTTGTCCGCGCGCGCAGAATCCTGTTACCGGTATGCGGTTTCGTGCCGGAAACACAGATGCAGGCCCAAAGCATGTCAGAATGCGGGTTGGGTGATAAACGCCACCCAACCCTCCAATCGCAATGTTGCGAATACCTTTATTGCTGCTGGTCATCGCAAACTGCCTGGTACTCCCTTGCGTTTTATTGCGCGTTTTTTTGCCCCCTGTCGTCAGGGACCCTGCGATACAGGAATAATCCTTGCCAATAGCAACATTCGAAAACGTCTCGCTCGCTTACGGCCATGTGCCTTTGCTTGACCATGTCGATCTGGTACTGGAACCGGGCAGCCGCATCGGATTGATTGGTCGCAACGGCGCCGGAAAATCCAGCCTGCTCAAATTGCTGGCCGGCAGCGCGCTGCCGGATGACGGACGTGTCTGGCGGCAACCGGGATTGCGCATCGGCGTCGTCGCGCAGGAGCCGGAGCTTGATGCGCAGCACACTGTTTTCGAGGCGACCGTGGCGGGGCTCGGCGAGCTTTCCAGAATACTGGCCGATTACCATGCGGCACTGCATGCATTGGAAATCGGCCTGGACGAAGCGCGTGCTCTTGAGCAAATGCAGGTGGCGCAGGAGTTGCTGGAACGCCATGATGGCTGGCGTGTCGAGCACCGTGTTGAATCGGTATTGTCGCGTCTGGGCCTCGCCACCGATGCCCGCATCAATACGCTCTCGGGCGGCATGCGCAAGCGCGTGGCGCTCGCGCGCGCGCTGGCGGGCGATCCGCAATTGCTGATACTCGATGAACCGACCAACCATCTCGACGTGGATTCTATCGTCTGGCTGGAGAACATGGTGGCGGAGTTTCCCGGTGCGGTTTTCATGGTTACCCATGACCGCGCCTTTCTCGACCGTGCGGTCAATGGCATCGCGGAACTCGATCGTGGCCGGCTGGGTTTTTATCCGGGCAGTTTCGCTGCGTATGAACAGCTCAAGGCCGATCAGCTTGCAGTCGAGGCGGTGAACAATCAGAAGTTCGACAAGCTGCTGGCCCAGGAAGAGGTGTGGATCCGCAAAGGCATCGAGGCGCGGCGCACGCGCAACGAAGGTCGCGTGCGCCGGCTCGAGCGGCTGCGGCTGGAACGCTCGGCGCGACGCGAGCGTCTGGGGCAGGTTTCAATTTCGGTTGCGCAGGGAGAACGCTCGGGCCAACTCGTGGCGGAACTCGAGCATGTGGACAAACGTCTGGGTGAGCGTCAGATCGTCCGGAATTTTTCCTGCCGCATTTTGCGCGGTGACAAGATCGGGTTGATCGGCGCGAACGGTGCCGGCAAGACCACCCTGATCAAATTGATACTCGGCGAGATGCCGCCCGATGCGGGCAGCGTGCGCCTCGGCACCCGCCTGACGGTTGCTTATTACGACCAGTTCCGCACGCAATTGGATGAAGAAGCCACAGTGGCGCAAACCATCGCGCCAGGTTCCGACTTCGTCGAAATTGATGGCGCGCGCAAACACATCATGAGTTATCTCGCCGATTTTCTGTTTCCACCGGAACGCGCACGTGCACCGGTCAAGGCCTTGTCCGGCGGCGAGCGTAACCGCCTGCTGCTCGCCCGGTTGTTCAGCCAGCCGGCCAATCTGCTGGTGCTCGACGAGCCGACCAACGATCTGGATATCGATACCCTGGAGTTGCTGGAAACGTTATTGCAGGATTACACCGGAACCGTGCTACTGGTGAGCCACGACCGGGCTTTTCTGGATAACGTGGTAACTGACACGATTGTCCCGGCAGGTGACGGGAGCTGGCTGCGCAACCCCGGCGGCTACACTGACTGGAAACGCCTTGCGGACGAGCGCGCATTGAATGCGCGTGTGCAGGCGCAGCCGCACAAAATATCGGTGCGTGAACAGGCCGCCCCCGCGCGCATACGCAAACTGAGTTTCACCGAAATAAAGGAGCTCAAGGCCTTGCCTGCGCGCATTGAAGCGCTGGAGTGCGAGCAAGCCGAGCTTGGCCGCCGGCTAGCCGATCCAGTGCTCTATCGGGACCGGCCAGGCGAAGTGCCGAGCCTGAATCAGCGTAGCGCAGCTGTCGAGCGCGAACTGGCCGCGTCGATGAACCGCTGGGAGCAACTCGAAGCAGCCCAGGTTGCCGCCGGATAACCGGGCGCGATTCGCGTAAGCTGACGAAACACTATGGCTGATTTCCGCAAGACCGACAAGATGCTGGGCTTGGGTGCGCTCGCCGTACTGGTGGCCGGTTGCCTGCTGGTGCTGCTTCCCTTCGTAACGGCGTTGATGCTCGCGGTGATCCTGACGTTTTCCACCTGGCCGCTGTATGCGCGTCTGCGGCGCGTTCTCGGAGGCAGGAATACCCTGGCGGCCGCGCTCATGACATTTGCCGCGATCCTGTTTCTGCTGGCCCCGTTCGCGATTGTCGTCGCCGGACTGGCTGACAACGCGGCTGCGTTGATGGAGGCTTTTCATGCCGTTTTCGAATCGGGACTGCCCGATCCGCCGGCCTGGGTGAAAACGCTGCCTCTGGTCGGCGAGGGCGCGTATGCCTATTGGAGCAATCTCGCCCTCGACGAGGGTCGATTCGTCCAGGAGCTCAAGCGACTCGTTCCGTCCATTCGGGACACTCTGGTGACCAGTGGAGGATACCTTGCTGCCGGCGTCGCGCAGTTGGCGTTAAGCGTTCTGGTCGCGTTCTTTCTGTTTCGAGATGGCGATATGGTGGTTGCGCGGCTTCGCGAAGCCGCGTCCCGGGTCGCCGGTCCGGATGCCCGGCATTTGCTTGATGTGGCGGGCAAGACCGTAAACAGCGTCGTCTATGGCATTCTCGGTACCGCGCTGGCGCAAGGGGTTCTCGCCGCGATCGGTTTTCTAATCGCTGGCGTACCTGGGGCAACGTTGCTCGGGCTGGCGACGTTCTTTTTTTCGGTGGTGCCCGTCGGCCCGCCGCTGATCTGGGGTTCGGCTGCGCTCTGGTTGTTCTATCAGGGTTCAACCGGCATGGCGATTTTCATGGGTTTGTGGGGCCTTCTGGTCATCAGCCTGGTGGACAATTTTCTCAAACCCATCATCATCAGCCGCGGCAGTCATTTGCCTTTCATTCTCGTATTTCTGGGCGTGCTCGGCGGTGTACTCGCGTTCGGATTCATCGGCGTATTTCTCGGGCCGACGTTGCTGGCGGTGGGTTATCAGGTACTCACCGAGTGGATGCGCCGCGCCAAGTCAAATGCGTCATGAATGTTTCAGCGCGAGCATTGTCACGCTTAAGTTGTTGCCTCACTGGCCTGGCAGGGGACTTAAGGCTCCATGTCCGCACCAAAAAAGCCT
>JANLTJ010000166.1:0-1817 GCA_031362885.1 Betaproteobacteria bacterium | reverse complement strand
CTGGCGCGCGTGATGGGTGATGCCTATCCGGAGTTGCCGGCGGCGCAGCATCGCGTTACCGACGTGCTCAGACAGGAAGAGGAGCGCTTTGCCGAAACCCTGGAAAATGGCATGAAGGTGCTGGAAAGCGCCCTGCACCGGGAAGACCGGATGCTTGACGGCGAAACCGTGTTCCAGCTCTACGACACCTTTGGATTTCCGGTGGATCTGACCGCCGACATTGCGCGCGAGCGCGGCATCATGATCGACCATGCCGGTTTCGAAGAGGCCATGCATCGGCAGCGCGAACGCGCCCGCGCGGCATCGAAATTTTCCATGCACTCGGCAGTCGAGTATTCCGGTCGTGCCACTGAATTCCACGGCTACGACAGTTTGAATCTGGATGGTGAAATCGTCGCGCTGTACAAGGACGGGGCGCATGTAGTGTCGGTCGGGGCCGGCGACGAGGCGGTCGTGGTCCTCGATCGCACCCCGTTCTATGCGGAATCCGGCGGTCAGGTTGGCGATCAGGGTGAAATCACGTCCGGTAACGGCGGTTTCAAGGTGACAGATACACAGAAAATCCAGACGGAAGTATTCGGGCACAGGGGAACAGCCACGGCGGGCCGGCTCTCGATCGGCGATTCGGTGACAGCCAAGGTGGATGCCGGGCGGCGCGCGCTCGCGGCCTACAATCATTCCGCCACGCACCTGATGCATGCCGCATTGAGGCGGGTGCTTGGGCCCCATGTCACGCAAAAGGGTTCATTGGTCGATGCAAACCGCACGCGTTTCGATTTTGCGCACAATGCGCCAATGAGCGCGGAGGAAATTCGCAAGGTCGATGAACTGGTCAATCGCGAGATCCGGGAAAATCATGTCGTCGAGGTAAAACGCATGAC
Organism: Betaproteobacteria bacterium; assembly: GCA_031362885.1. Lineage (GTDB taxonomy): Bacteria > Pseudomonadota > Gammaproteobacteria > Burkholderiales > JACQAP01 > JACQAP01. The sequence goes on along the minus strand of JANLTJ010000166.1, from coordinate 936 downwards.
CTACGACGACGCGATCAAGTCCGGCGCGATGGCCTTGTTTGGCGAGAAGTACGGCGACGAAGTGCGCGTGCTCAGCATGGGCGATTTCTCCACCGAACTATGCGGCGGGACGCACGTGCATCGCACCGGAGACATCGGATTCTTCAAAATCGTGTCCGAATCGGGGGTGGCCTCGGGTATCCGCCGGATTGAAGCGGTCACCGCGTCGGGCGCGCTGTCCTGGGTTTTGGAAATTGAAGAGGACAGGGCTTTCGTCGAAGATTTTTTTCAGGCCAGCGGCCATGCGCTGCGGGGAAAGCTTCTGAGCGAGCGCGAGGAAAAGAAAGCGCTGGAGAAGGAATTGGCGCGACTCAAATCCAAACTTGCGAGTTCACAAGGTGATGATCTCGCCGACCGGGCCACGCTGGTCGGCACGGCGAAAGTGCTTGCGGCGAAACTTGAAGGCGCGGACGCAAAGACGCTGCGCGAAACACTGGATCAGCTTAAGGACAAGCTCAAGTCGGCCGTTGTGGTCCTCGCCGCGGTTGCAGACGGCAAGGTTGCGCTGATTGCGGGGGTGACCAGCGACCTGACCTCCAGGGTCAAGGCCGGAGAACTGGTGAATTTCGTGGCTCTGCAGGTCGGCGGCAAGGGCGGCGGGCGCCCCGATATGGCGCAGGCGGGCGGCACCGATCCCGGAAAACTGGCTGGCGCGCTGGCGTCGGTTTCGTCCTGGGTAGCGCAGAAACTCTAGGGTTTGTTGAAATTCGCCTGATTTTCGCTATTGTTTGATTTTTTGCGGTGTTGAGTTTTTATCGTTCACTTTTTCTGTTGATCGACGACCAAGGATGCGTAGTGTTGACCTCGCTTCGATGTTCTCACCGCGTTTTCGCAGTGTTTCTACTGCGTTCGCGCCACATCGGGCGCACTTAGCATCCCGTCCAGTTCACCAATCGC
>JANLTJ010000068.1:0-2629 GCA_031362885.1 Betaproteobacteria bacterium | reverse complement strand
TGGCTTGCAGAATCTTGGTGATGTTTTCGGTGTAGTCGGCCTGGAACAGCTTTGGCCAGGCCTCGCCTACAAACTCGATTTCCGGACTGAAACGCTTCAGGTACTCGATGAACAGCGCGGTGTTGTCGCGCCCATAGGCGTAATCCGGTGAGCAACTCATCCAGGTCTTCAAACCCTTCGCTTTGGCGACGTTCGCAGCATAGGCCGCGCTGACGATGGCATCGTGTATGCCCTGGCGCGCGGTACGAAACGCCGTCGGGACGCGAATCTTCGGATCGGCGGACAAGGAAGAGGTCTCGGAATTGGTGTGAATGCACAGCACCTTCAGTTCGCGGATGACCTCCTGAACCGCGAACCCGCCGGAGGAAGCTTCCGCGTCGATGATGATTTCGCAGTCCTCGCTGTTGATCAATTGCCGAGTGTTGTTGGCCGCCTCTTCGGGCTTGCCCTTGGAATCGCGCGTGATGAGTTCGATCTTGCGCCCGCCCAGGCCGCCGGCGGCATTGAATTTGTCGGCCTCCATCTGCAGCGAATTCCGGGACGAGATACCCAGTTGCGCGACGCGTCCCGAAAGAATGGTCGGCACTCCGATGCGGATGGTCTTGTTTTGCGCGCGCGAAACGAAAGGGAATCCGATTCCAGCCGCGGTCACAGCACTCGCAGCTTTAATGAATCCACGGCGATTCGTCAGCGTTCTCTTCTTTCCATTCATAGCCTTCTCCTGGAAAATTAACGGGCCTGCGACTCTTCGGTCCGGTCCCTGCATGTTGTACAAGAAACCGAGGTTGCCGCCGGCGGACACCCCAACACGTCTGCCATCGGGCACCTCCTGCGGTAATCACATTAGCACGGGTCACCGATCGCGTGAACAGAAATGGGAAGCGGTCTTCAATTCCGCCATTTCTATTGCGGGTACTTGCGGTGCAATTCCGCCACCTGTTCGGCGGATAGAATCTTGAGCCGGTTGCCCCGGAGCATCAAATACAGTTTCGCCGTCTCCTCGAGTTCTTCGGTCGCGGATACGGCGGCCTCGAGATCCCTGCCGGCCACGATCGGGCCGTGATTGGCAAGCAGAATGGCGTGATGCTTACTCGCCACGGCACGCACCGCATTGGCCAGCGTCATGTCGCCTGGCGCGTAATACGGCAGCAGCACAAGGTTGCCGATTTTCATCACGTAGTAGGCAGTGATCGGTGGTATCGGATGATGCGCATCGACATCGGCCAGGCAGGAGACAGCGACCGAATGGGTCGAATGCAGATGCACAATGGCACCCGCTGTTGGGCGCTGCTCATACATCGACAGGTGCAGGAAGGATTCCTTGGTCTGCTTTGCCCCCGAGCGCAAGACTCCTTTGTCGTCCACTTTCGACAGTGTTGCAGGGTCGAGCCGTCCCAGGCAGGAGTTGGTCGGCGTCATCAGACAGCCGTCGTCCACGCGCGCACTGATGTTGCCCGAACTGCCAGGCGTGAGCCCGCGGTCGAACATGGATTTTCCGAGCAGGCAGATTTCTTCGCGCAGTCTGGATTCGTTCATGAGTAGTAGTGAATCAATTTATTTCTTGAACCACGGAGGGCGCGGAGAAAGGACGTTCAATAATTAAGGAAACTAAACACAAGCGCGATCAGGAACCAGTGTATTCGGCACCATGTTACGCCGCGAGTTTTCGGTGATCATTGGTGCAAATTTTCTGACCTCCGTGGCCTCTGCAGCTCGTCTTTGATGGGATCAAGGTTGAACCTTAAAAGCCTTGGTGAAAAAATCCGGGGTACCGAAGTTACCCGACTTGAGCGCCAACGCCAGCGATGGCTCTCCAATTGAGAACGTCCATGGCACCCCCGGGTCTATTTCCGGCCCGATCGCCAGCCCCTCCACGCCGAGCGCGCCAACCACCGCGCCGGACGTCTCGCCGCCGGCGACCAGCAGCCGGCGCACACCCGTCGCGACCAATCCTTTCGCGATTTTGCCGAACGATTCCTCCACCATGGAGCCGGCATGTTCCCGGCCGAGTTTGTCCTGCACGGATTTCACCTGTTCCGGGGTGGCGGTGGAGTAAATCAGGATCGGCTTTTCCGAGAGCCGCTGCCGGGCCCAATTGAGCGCATCCTGCGCAACGTCGCGACCGGAGGCAATCGCCAATGGATCCAGTTCGTAGGCTTCGTGATCCTTCTTCATCAGCTCAACCTGGCCCTGGGTGGCCAGCGAACAGGATCCGGCAAGAACCGCTGCCGGGCCGGTCACACGTGGCAAAGTCGCCTGTTGGCCGTTCTTCATGAGCCCCTGACGGATGAAATTCGCCGGCAGCCCCATCGCCATCCCGGAGCCGCCGGTAATGAGTTTCATGTCGGCGCAGGCCTCGCCGAGTGTCATGAGGTGATCATCGGTGATGGAGTCGAGTACGGCGTGACGTATGCCCTGGCTTCGCAGACCGTCGAACGCGCCGCGTATCGCCTGCGCGCCCTTGACGAGGGTCGAGTATTGCACCAGCCCGACTTTGTTTCGGGTCTGGCGTTGAAGCACGCGCACCAGCGACGGATCGGTCATCGGTGTCAAAGGATGGTGGCGCATGCCGGATTCCGACAGCAGTTAGTCGCCAACAAAGATATAACCTTTGTAAACCGTGCGCTTG
>JANLTJ010000053.1:0-1619 GCA_031362885.1 Betaproteobacteria bacterium | reverse complement strand
TTGACGGCGGCGTCTTCCCAGGACTTGGTACTGGTGCCAATGACTTCGATAACTTTGTAGATGCCTTCTCCGGCGCTCTTCTTTGCCATGACGGATCTCCTCGTGGTGGGTTGGGACGGCTGCTGCAATAACACGGTTGTGCCGATTCACGCTTCGATATCAGGGACGTTCCATCCGGCAGTTCGTCGGCATCACGGTGTCGGCTGCTTCGATGCGTGCGTCGGTCCTCCAGCCGAAGCCGGTGCCTTCTGCGTCGATTTTCACGTCCTTGACGCCGGCTTTGGTGAAGGTGGCCAGATAAATCGGCTGCATGATCTGATGGTCCTCCGCGCGCATCCAGACTTCGCCGGTGTCGCTCTGATACTTCATGCCCTCCAGCGCCTTTGCGACTTTCAGGGGGTCCGTGGATTTGGCGTCGTTGATTGCCTTGGCCAGCATTTCCAGTCCGGTCTTGGCGGTGTTGTAGTAAAAGTCACCGTTGTATTTCTTGCGGTAGTCCAGCGCGAATTTCTCGATTTTGTTGTTGGCGATGTTGGCATGCCAGGTGAACACCTGTCGCACATGGTCGGCACCGGCCGCGCCGACCGATGTGGGCGCGCCGGCGGTATGGGCGTTGAGAGTGTAGTAGGTCACATCCAGGCCGCTTTCCTTGCTGGATTTGATCAGCAGCGTGTAGTCGGTGCCCCAGTTGCCGGTAATGACGAGCTGCGCATTCGCGCTCTTGATCTTGGCGATATAAGGCGAGAAGTCCTTGACCTTGCCCAACGGATGCAGATCGTCGCCGACAATTTCGATATCGGGCCGTTTCTTCGCGATCATCTCGCGCGCGGCTTTGCTGATCGCCTGACCGAAAGCGTAATCCTGGTTGAGCAGATACACCCGCTTCACATCTTTTTGCCGGGCGATATAGTTGGTGATGGCTTCGAGCTTCATGTCCACATGCGCATCGACGCGAAAGTGCCAGAAGTTGCATTTCTCGTTGGTCAGCGCCGGGTCCTGCGCCGCGAAATTCATGTACAGGACGGAAGCGTCCGGATTGCGGCTGTTGTGTTTGGCGAGCGCGTCGGACAGCGCATGCGCGACATTCGATCCGGCGCCCTGGCCCAGGAAACGGATGCCGGAGTCGGTGACCTGCTTCAGCAGCAGCACGCTTTCCTGCGGGCTGGACTTGTTGTCCAGATGCACCAGCTCGAACTTCCTGCCGCCGAGCACCCCGCCTTTGGCGTTGATTTCTTCCACGACGGCATCCAGATGCCTTGCAAAACTTTCTCCCACCAGTCCGAAGGAGCCGCTCAGTGGGTCGATGTGTGCGATCTTGATGGTATCCGCGGCCAGACTCGCGGTGGAGATCGAGCACAGTGCAGTAATGGCGGTAATGCATAGACGGCGTGAGATGGTCATGTCGGAATTTTCCTTCTCGTTAGAGGTGAGATTAATCAGGCCTGGGGTACTTCTCCCAGCACGGTGCAGCGGCGAATCACACGCCGTTGTGTGGCCGGATCGTAAACCGTAGCACGATGTTGCAGGCAGCGGTTGTCCCAGACGATCGCTTCGCCCGGCTGCCAGCGGTGCGTGTAAATGAGATCGGGGTGAATGGCGAGCGCGTTGAGTTCCTCAAT
>JANLTJ010000038.1:0-3182 GCA_031362885.1 Betaproteobacteria bacterium | reverse complement strand
ACCATATTTCCGTTCAGTGACAATCGAAATTCAAGTTTTCGCTGCCTCGCCGGGGCCGACTCAAAAAGTTGGCACACGGCTTGCTGCGAGGCTGGGTTCATCAATCTTCCCTTCAGCGCATTTCACAGGAGATTCCATGTTTAAGAGAACGAAGGTCTGTGCGGGAGTAATGTTGGCATTTGGCGGAACGCTTGCCATGGGCGTTGCGCCCGTTTTTGCTCAACAGCAGCTCGACCGCGTCGAAGTGACCGGCTCGTCGATCCGGCGGATTGCCGCGGAGACGGCGCTTCCCGTCACGATCATCAAGGTTGAAGAGTTGACCAAGCAGGGCGTCACCACCGCTGAACAAGCGATGTCGCGCATTGCCTCGAACCAGTCGAACTTTGGTGCCAGCCAGTCCATCGGCGCGACCACCGGCGGCAAGGCCGAAGCCGACTTGCGCGGCCTGAGCGGGCCCACCGGCGCGAACGCGAACAAGACCCTGGTGCTACTGAACGGTCGCCGCATCGTCAACCACGCCTTCGATGCCGCCGCGGTCGACCTGAATGCCATTCCGTTGAGTGCTGTCGACCGGATCGAAGTGCTGCGCGACGGCGCATCGGCCATCTATGGCAGCGATGCCATTGGCGGTGTGATCAACTTCATTCTGCGGCGCGAGGTCATCGGTCTTGACGTGAGCGGCCAAGTGATCAAGCCGCAACAGACGGGTGGCGGCGGTACCAAGCGGGCCAGCGTCTCGGGTGGATTCGGTTCGCTCGCCGATCAACGTTTCAACGTCTCCGCGTCGATCGACTGGCGCAAGCAGGACGTTTTGGAGGCGAAGGATCGGAGTTTCTCAAATACCGGCGTCATCCGTGGTGCGATCAACGCGGGCACCAGCGGAACCAGCTTCCCGGGCGACCTCAACGGCTTCGAGCCCACGCTGCCGAACTGCAACCCGCCGAGTTCCATTCGCAACCAAGCGGGCACGGCCTGCCGCTACGACTTCACCCGCGACATCGACATCCTGACCGAGAACGAGCAGCTCACCGCCTTGTTGCGTGGTGCGTTCGCGATCAGCCCCGATCACACGGCGTCGGTCGAATATCTTCGCGCGAACAACAAGAGCACCGCCCGAGTCGCGCCAGCGCCCACGGGGCACTTGATGCCGACCACCAGCCCGTATTTCCCCGCCGGTGCGACACCGACGGCGGGTGGGATTCCGGACATTCTGAATCCCGGCGGCCCGAATGTTGCCGGTGGTGTGGCCAACTGGCGCCAAGTTCCGGCCGGCAAGCGCACCAGCGGCGACGACACGACGACCGACCGCGCCATGTTTGAGCTGCAGGGCGTGCTGGCAGGTTGGGACTATCGCACTGCGCTCGGTTCCTCTTCGAACAAGAGCGAAGCCTCGGTGAAGCGCGGCTATGTGAACGACGATCTGATGCAGCTCGGCGTTTGGAACGGCGTTATCAACCCGTTCGGCCCCCAGACGGCGGCAGGGTTGGCGGCGATCGAGGCGGCGCAGGTGGTGTCGCCGACGCTAGTCGGCAAGGCCGACGTCAAATTTGTCGACCTGAAAGTTTCCAAGGACCTGATTCAAATGCCCGCGGGCATGTTGGCCGGTGCCTTCGGTATCGAGTACAGAACCGAAAAGTCCTCCTTCGAGGCCTTGCCTATCACGGCCCAATTGGGCAGCCTTGGAATTGACTCGGAGAGCGATACCAGTGGCCGCCGCAAGGCCGCCGCAGCGTTTGCCGAGTTGAGCATCCCGGTGCTGAAGGAACTCGAATTGTCTCTCGCAGCCCGGTTCGACAAGTACAGCGGTACCGGGAATACGTTCAATCCCAAGGTGGGTTTGCGTTACCAGCCGAGCAAGGAATTCCTGGTGCGTGGCTCCTACAATTCCGGGTTCCGGGCCCCTACGCTGTACGAGATTTACCAGCCGCAGTCGCTGAGCTTCACGTCCGACAACTACGACGATCCCTTGCTTTGCCCAGGGGGCACGGCCGTTGCCGGGGCATCCGAAGGTGTTGTCTGCGGGCAGCAGGTGCTGATACGCACCGTCGGAGTGGCCAGCAACGGCCAGCCGATCTCTGCGTTGAAGCCAGAGAAGGCGCAGAACCTGACCCTGGGTCTGGTATTCGAGCCCACCTCCCAAGTCAGCGTGGGCGTGGACTTTTGGCAGATCAAGATAAAGAACCTCATCAGCGGTTTGCCTGAGCAAGAGGTGTTCGGCAATTCGGTCAAGAACGCCGGGAAGTTCATCCGTTGCAGCCAACTGCCCGCAGGCCCTGGGCCTGGTTTGGATCGTCAAGACGCAGACGTCTGCCTGAACTTCCCGAGCTTCGACCCGATCGCCTTCATCGACACGCCGACCGAGAATCTCGGTGAGCTGAAGACCAACGGTATCGACCTTTCTGCTTCCTGGCGGTCGGGTGCCACCGAATACGGCAACTTCGGTGTTTCTATCGACGGCACCTACATCCTCTCTCACAAGTACCAGCGCGAAAACGGCGGTGTGTTCATCAGTGCCGTCGGGCGCTATTCGGACAACGCCCCGGTGTTCCGTTGGCAGCATGTGTTGACGGGCAGCTGGAGCAGCGGCCCCTGGGCAGCAACTTTGGGTCAGCGGCTCAAGTCTGGATACACCGACCAGGATGGTGTCAATCAAGTGGAGCGCTACTATCTCTTTGATACGTCGGTTTCCTGGACCGGCATGAAGAACCTGACAGTGACGGCCGGTATCAACAATATCTTTGACAGCAATCCGCCGTTGACCGGTCAGAACAGCACGTTCCAACGTGGCTACGACCCCCGGTTCACCGATCCGCTGGGGCGCAGCTTCCTCCTTCGCGCCGCCTACAAGTTCTTCTGATCCACGCATGTGATGAGCCGTCCGCGCGGCTGATGGCGCTGACGTTCGCAGATCGATTTCGTCATTGGCTCTGAGTTTCAATTTGCCCGCTGGCCACAAGCCGGCGGGCATTTTGTTAACTCGCTGCGCTTGCAGGCCGACCCGGCCACCGTCGCTGGTAGCATCGCGCCTTCGCCATTGCCAAACTGGAGATCCCAGGACATGGACTTTTCCAAGAGACAGGCCGACCCGAGGCGACACCTCGTGGGTTTCACGCTTGTTGTGCTGTTTCACGTCTTCATCGTGTACGCGCTGGTCACCGGCCTGGCCAAGAAGGTGGTCGAGG
>JANLTJ010000012.1:0-5198 GCA_031362885.1 Betaproteobacteria bacterium | reverse complement strand
GCCAAGGCCGCGGTCATTTCCATGACCGAGTGCATGGCCGCGGAGTGGGGCCCGGTCCAGGTGCGGGTGAATGCAGTGTCCCCCGGCTACACGCGCACACCTGCCCTGCAGGGCGCCATTGACAAGGGCGAACGGGATGTGGCGGCACTCGAACGCAGCGCGGCGTTGGGACGCATGGTCGAACCCGTCGAAATCGCGCGTGCCGTTGCCTTTCTTGCCGGCCCGGACGCGGCGGCCATTACCGGCATCAATCTTCCGGTCGATTGCGGCTGGCTGGTTGCGGGTTCCTGGAGTGCCTATGGCGGATTGCGCCACGCGGCTGGTCCCGCCGGGGGAGCCAGTTAACGAAAGATGGTTCAGTTGTTGATTGCTTCAGCTGCGTATTCCGCTGAGCGTGACCGGTGATTCCGGGCCAAAGCCAAAATCGGTCACGATCAAACGGAAACGTCAGTCACGTTCGTCCGGAAATCACGGTCACCATGGTCCGGAATACGCACCCGGGCACCAAGATCACCGGCGGCAAAGTCATGAGCGGCAAGACCCTTCGCGTGGCCAACCGCGCAGCGCAGGCTTTGGGACTGGCCGCAGCCGCACTGCGCAGCAGCCAATCGGCGCTGGGCGCGTTTTTCAGACGCTTATGCTCGCGCGTGGACAAACCCAAGGCCGTGACCGCCGCCGCCCATAAACTCGCGCGCCTCATCTACCCGATGCTGACCAAGGGTGAGGACATGTACAACTGCTGCGCCGGGCACAGCCCCGCTCCGGGGCCTTTCCCCCAGCGCGCCCCAGAAAGCGCGCGCGCTGGTTCAATGAGCTGCTCGCCGCGGCGGCAAGAAAGCGTGCCACACGCACACTGGGCAAGCACACCCCGCGCATGGTCAAACGGCGTAACTCTCCCTATGCCCCGCACAAGCGCTCGGTACCCATTCGCCTCGACATGGACTGTACGCCCCAGATGCTGGACCCGCCCCCACTACACCCTCGGCAACGCTTCCCGACCGGGACATCCATCTAAACGAACAGTATTGAGGCCTGACCCTATAGTTCCGTCCGCGGGTATGATCCGCGCGCCGTGGGCCTCGGTCAGAAAGCGCATCTGGAGCCGGGTGCGGGTGGTCGCGCCGATGAGTGATAATGTGGCCATGTCCGATTTCCCGCAGCCCGCCCGCGCCGCGTGGGGCGAATTTCCCGACGTGCTGATCCATGCCGACGAGGGCGCCACCAAGCGGCACCCGGACTACGCCGCAGCGAAAGCCGGTGACGTGCGCGCGGCCAAACAACTCGTCGCGGATATCCTGGACGCGCCCGCCGTGGCGCGTTTGCGACGGATGATCGGCGGGCGGGACGTTATCCTGGCGCCGGTGCATGCCGTGGAAGCCTCCGGAATAAACAGGATCCCGGCCGTCATGGCCGAGCTGCTGGGCGAGCGCATTGGTGCACCCGTGGCCAGGGAGATCGTGCAGTCCAATCGCGTGGGGCATACTGGCGCGAGCGGTTATCAAAGGCTCGCATTTCCGCCGCTGTTCGAAGGCGACGTGTCGCGGGGACAGGAATATTTTCTGGTGGATGATTTCGTCGGACAGGGCGGCACGCTCGCCAATCTGAAGGGATTCATTGAACAGGCCGGCGGCCGCGTCGCCGGCGCCACAACATTGACGGGGAAGCCCTATTCGGCCAAACTCGCCCTCGATTCCCAAACCCTGACCAGACTGCGCGAAAAACATGGAACCGAACTTGAAAAGTGGTGGAAAAGACGATACGGCTACGGATTTGATGTGCTCACTGAATCGGAGGCTCGGTACCTCGAACGCGCCGACGATGCTGACCTCATCCGAAATCGCATTGCTCAGGCGCGATCTGGCGCGGACGCTTCTTGACGCCGCGGCCGTGAAGATCCGTCAGGCCGCCTAACCGGGTCCACATCCCCTCCGATCCCCGCGTTGATCGTCCTGGCTGTCCTGGTCATCGCAGTGGTGATTTTCCTGAGCGGGTTCGGCAGCGCGTTTTTTGGGTGGCACTGATGAAGGGGGCGGACTATTCCGCTACACGTAACGCCATCCGCGCTCTACTTAAGGCGGGCGACATCGCGGCTGCCTGTGAGGTCTGGTAGCGATACGACGAAGCGCAGACGGTTTCAGTGCTTGATCGGACCATGGGCTTCGTCGATCGTGATCAGTGGAAACGTTCGATAATTGAAGATGTCACAAGGATTCTTGCCGCAGGGGTTTCCACGGCGTCACTTGAACTGGCTACAGCAAAGTTTTTCGGAGAACCCGCCAGAGGCGCCGAGCAGCGTGCATTGAATACCCGGGTAGCGTTCCTGCGCGACATGGACAGTTGGCGAGAGTTGGACTACGCGTTGGGAGTCGAGATTAAACGCAGCCCCACGGGTGGATGTGAACAGTGTGGCGATGTTTTAGGCTGCTGGAAAAAGGACGAAGCGCCGGTCATGCCATACGAGCGCTGCACAACCGATCTCGGCTGTCTGTGCTGGTGGGCGGCAATATTCGAAGGTGAGGGGCCGCCCTCGCCTTGGAGATCCGCTGTCAGAAGTAAATAGATTTGTCCGCTTTTGATTGATGTTGTGCCATGGCACGAAAATCGAGGCAAGGGTCAGGCCTTGCCTCTTGCCTGGACCTTTTTGCCCCCAACAATCCGGCTCACCCGCGATACCGACAGCCCGGCGCACCGCGCAATCGCGCTCAGGCTATGTTGCCCCTCGGTCGCCGCAAGGACAATGCCGTGATCGCGGCCTTTCTTGTGCTCAAGGTAATTCTCGATCGCCTTTGGGGCCTTGCGGCGTTGAAGTCGGGGAATGTCGGCGGATTTGGCCGTGTGCGCGCCAATGAGCGCCTGCATGCCCGACCCGCCGGTGCCTGCTGTTGACCTTCTGGGTGTACACCCCGTTGAGTTGCCGCATGCCGGCAGAAAGATTGCCTTCGGTCGTTTCAATGACCAGATGGTAGTGATTGGTCATCTGGCACCAGGCGTGGATCGCCCAGTTGTAGCGCTCGCAGACTTGCGTCAGGACGTCGAGCCAGATCTCCCGGTCGGAATCGTCCAGATAAATATCTTCCCGCCGATCACCGCGCGACGTGACATGGTACAAACCACCGGAGAGTTCCAATCGGAGCGGACGCGACATGCCTGAAGTCTAGCGCGGGGAAATGCTATATTGCAAGACCTGACACCTGCATGCACTTGGGGAGGGTCGGTTAAATGCCGACCCTTACCCGATTGGGCGGCCTCTTGCGCGGGCGCACTACTTGAAGACTACATCGTCCGGCGGCGCGACGAGATTTCCGGCGAAGGTCGCGTCGTACATCTCTGCAAAGGGCAGGGGTACTGCCTTACCGTTTGCGTCACGGGACTCTCCGCGCGCGTAAAAGAAGAGCCGCGCTTTGCCACTCCGCAGCGCCTCCTTCTTTTCCTTGGTCATTTTGAAGTCGAATCGCAGCTCGGCATTCCACACCGCATTCGGAATCGCGCTGACGGGGATTTCGACAGGATCCGTCGGCAGGTACGAGAAGACATTCCTCGCGGGGTCGACACTGAAAAAGTACGTCCGATCCCGCAACGTGACCGTGGCGTCTACATTGCCCGTATTTATCAAACCAAAGGCAAGGCGAACCCCTTCCTCCTCCGACTCAGGAACGATGAGCCGAGTATTCACACGGACGATGCGGGCGTGCTTGACCACCGCATCTGATTTCCTCGCGTCCGAGTCGCGTTCCCACAAGAACGCCTGATACCAAGCAAAGCCGCCGATGACTGCAAGGACAACCGCAGCGCATGTCGTCCAAAGACCAGCGTCTCGATGACCGACGGAAAAAAACGCGGCGCTCAGAAGTCCGAGAATTCCGGCCAGGACACCGATGACGTAGATGACGATCTGCATCCGCTTTCCGTCAATCAATCGTGTCACGACGTGAGTCCAGTGCTGCCATCATCTCTCAGTCGGTACCTATCTCCCCGGCCGCTCACGTCGAAACCGCACAGCAACGTCCGGCTGCTGTTCCTGGAAGTATTCCTGCTGCTCCGGACGGAGCCGACTCCACAAGATCGCCTCCGGGGGAGAGCCAAGTTGCAATTTGATGGTGCCTTTTGGAAGTGGCCGTTCATCTGGATTGATGTAACACCTTCGCTCGTCATCTTCGTAGTGGAACATTCGGAAGTGGTCATACGCCTCGCGTTCTTCCAAGCGGAACGTCAAAATGCCACGCGCGACCAGCAAGTAGTATTGTTCGCGCGATAGAAGGTACCCGTCGACATATAGAGACAGAGGCTCTAGGTCGAGTCGGTCCTTGAGCTTCGCAGTCAGCTCTCGAATCTTGACCAACTCATCGATCGAACTGGCGAGGCTCGGTGGCAGCGAATCTCTGTCGCGCACCGAGTCGGCCGTGTGCCTCAGTGCCTCGCCGAGGCGCTCGACGTGAGAAGACAGTTCTGAGAAATCGAGGCCCCAATCGTAGTCTGATGCCACCGAAGTCTCTATTCGTGAGGTCTACGTGAAGTCGACGGCGTAATCGCCGTGTATCCAAGGGATACCCTGACCCGGATTCCGGAAAGCTCTTGATTTTCTTCGTTAACCCATTCACTGGTCATATCGACAGCCTATTTGAAGCCGGGTTATTTGCCGCCGTAAAAGAAATAGGCGGCTTGGACATGGAGCATTCTTAATGGAATCAAAGCCTTCGTCAAGAAAACTTCAAGGTCGAGGTTGAGGCTTTTTTGTCGCATCTGGCAAACGATAGACCTGTTTCTGCCGAAATACACAAGCAAGCATCGAGTGCGTTATTCCTGACCATGAAAGTGCTGAAATTGCAGATGCCCGGGCTGGGGGATGTGGGCCGACAGCGTACGGGGGCCGGATGCCCGTGGTTCTGTTCCGAGAGGAGGTCTCACGGCTGTTGCTTGGAGCAGCCAATTACCAAACGGGTTACATTCCCGTCTTGCGGTCAGATTGAGATGCAATATGATCCACCGGAAAAATCACGATCAAGACATTGCGCCGTGGTATCCGCTTTGAATCCGCCATGAGAGCCTTCGTATACACCGGCCTGCCGGCGCGCGTGGTGTTTCGCATTGGCGCGCTGGATGATCTGGGCGCGGAAATCGAACGTCTCGGCGCGCGGCGCGCGCTGGTGTTGTGCACGCCGGAGCAACGTGCATCGGCTGAAGACGTGCAGCGGCGTCTG
>JANLTJ010000282.1:0-26045 GCA_031362885.1 Betaproteobacteria bacterium | reverse complement strand
CGGCCACGCTCTTCAGCCAACTCGGTGGAGGCCCAGTAGGCGTTGTAAGCCACTGCTTCCATCGAACGGTCGGCGAATTCCATGGCCTCCTCGGAGCCGTAAGCAATCCGCATTTCGTGCAGGCAATCCTGGAATCCCATGATGCCGAGGCCCACGGGACGGTGCTTGAAATTGGCGTTTCGCGCCTTATTGACGGCGTAATAGTTGATATCGATCACGTTGTCGAGCATGCGCATGGCGGTCGAGACGGTACTTTTTAGCTTCGCTTGGTCAAGCTTGCCATCCTTGATATGGGCTACCAGATTCACCGAACCCAAGTTGCAGACGGCAATTTCGCTGTCCGACGTGTTGAGCGTGATTTCGGTGCAGAGATTGGAGCTGTGAACCATGCCGACGTGCTGCTGAGGGCTGCGGATATTGCAGGGATCCTTGAATGTGATCCAGGGATGCCCGGTCTCAAACAGCATCGTCAACATCTTGCGCCAGATGGTCAGGGCCGGCACCCGCTTGAACAAGGTCAACTCCCCGGTCCGGGTCTTGCGCTCGTAGTCCACATAGGCGGCCTCAAAGGCCTTTCCGACTTTGTCGTGCAAATCCGGTGCGTCGGCTGGCGAAAATAAAGTCCATTCCCCGGCCTCCATTACCCGCTTCATGAACAGATCCGGAATCCAGTTGGCCGTGTTCATATCGTGGGTTCGTCGGCGGTCATCACCGGTGTTCTTGCGCAGTTCGAGAAATTCCTCGACATCCAGGTGCCAGGTTTCCAGATACGAGCAGACCGCGCCTTTGCGCTTGCCCCCCTGGTTGACCGCCACGGCCGTGTCGTTCACCACTTTGAGGAAGGGCACGACCCCTTGCGATTTGCCGTTGGTTCCCTTGATGTGGGATCCAAGTGCCCGCACCGGAGTCCAGTCATTGCCGAGTCCGCCGGCAAATTTGGACAACAAGGCGTTTTCCTTGATGGCATCGTAGATGCCTTCCAGGTCGTCAGACACCGTCGTCAGGTAGCAGCTTGAAAGCTGGGAGCGCTGGGTGCCGGCATTAAACAGTGTTGGCGTCGAGGACATGAAGTCGAAACTCGACAGCACGTTGTAAAACTCGATGGCGCGAGCTTCTTTTTCAACCTCCTTCAGAGCGAGGCCCATCGCCACGCGCATGAAAAAGGCCTGGGGCAACTCAATGCGCCGATCGCTTTTGTGCAGGAAGTAGCGGTCATAGAGCGTCTGCAGCCCCAAATAGCCGAACTTCATATCGCGGTTCGCATCCAGCGCCGCGCCCAGTGCCCGAAGATCGAACCGACCCATACGTTCGTCGAGCAAGCCGGCATCGATACCGGTTTTGATGAAACTCGGAAAGTACTCGCTATAGCGGGTATGCATGCCGGCCTGGGTCACTTCCTCACCCAGCACCTCGAATCGCACACTATTGAGCAGCAGACGGGCCGTCACGTAGCTGTACGCCGGATCCTTCTCGATCAGGGAGCGGGCGGCCAGGATCGTGCACTTGCGCACTTCATCCATCGGCACGCCATCGTACAAATCTTTCAGCGTCATCTGCAGAATCAGGCCCGCATCAACAGCCCGGCCCAGACCCTCGCAGGAATCCTTAATGAGTGCGCTGAGCCGCTCCAACTCGAGCGGTCGCGTTTGCCCGGCATCGACTACATTAATGCTCGGAATCGAACTCGTGGCCGCATGCGCCTCGCGATTACTGGCTCGCTCTCGCGCACGATCTTCGCGATACAGAACATAAGCCCTGGCCACTTCGTGCTCGCCGGAACGCATCAGCGAAAGTTCGACCTGATCCTGGATGTCCTCGATATGAAATGTGCCGCCGTTGGGCTGACGACGCATCAGCGCACTGACAACGGCCTCGGTCAATGTTTCGACCAATTCGCGCACCCGCGCCGACGCCGCACCCTGACCGCCGTTAATGGCGAGGAAGGCCTTGGTCACCGCCACGGCAATCTTGCCCGGCTCGAAGGCGACTACGGCACCATTGCGCCGGATGACCTTGTATTGCGCATAGCCCTGCTTCTCGCGTCCGGAAACGCTGTCTTGCACAGAATAACCAGCGGCTGCGCCGGATGTTGTCAGATTGCCGCCAAGTTGCATTTCATCTCCCTCAATTGATTTTGGTTTTGTCGCTCACAGGCAACACGAGCGCCGGATTAAGTCTGCTTCGAAAGCACCTAATTCTGTAAACCACTACATATTGTGCTTGAGTAGAGGTGTATCGACTAATTCTAGTAGTCTTAGAAACGCTGTCAAGAAATTTTTACATTCGAGCCTTGGAGTTCGCCGCCGCGGTTTCATGCTGAAGCGCGATTTCGCGATGCGTGGCTTCGCCCTGATTTACCATCGTCGTCAATTGGATGATTCAGGTCTGTGGCCATTCCCGAATCGGAAACTTCATAGTTGGGACAGGCCACCACAGCCATGAACTACATCAACCGGGAAACGCGCGCCGGAACGGCCGGGCAAAAAAGTAGCCCGCCGGGTTCTCCTGGCGGGCTCGCGTTTGCCGGCCTGTATGCGACTGATCGTCGTATCAACGAAACCCGTCGACTATCGGGCTCGCCGGCAGCCTGCGCGAATCCCTGCGCCAGATTCGCCAGCGCTACTCATTCAGGCCGTCCTGCGGCCAGCCCAGTGCGGGTGGAATTGCTGCCAGATCGCCGATCATTCGGCGAAGGCGCGGCCAGTTGAAATGCGGTCCGGGATCGGTCTTGCGTCCGGCCGGGGTGGCAATGTCCGAATGGCCGGCAACTTCGCGAATGGGATAGCAGTCCAGCAGCATGGCGGCCAACCTGGAAAGCATTTCGTACTGAGCATCGGTAAATGGCCGGTCATCGGTACCCTCGAGCTCTATTCCAATCGAGAAATCGTTGCATCGACCGCGACCGCGCCATTCGGATTGGCCTGCATGCCAGGCACGACGATTGCATGGTACGAACTGCAGCAATTCACCGTGCCGGCGGATAAGAAAGTGGCTGGAGACCCTGGCGTCGGCAATTTGCCGATAATAGGGATGAGCGCTCGGATCAAGCCGGTTGGTGAACAGGTCCACGATGCCGGGGCCATCGAACTGGCCGGGCGGCAGGCTGATGTTGTGGATTACCAGCAGCACTATGGCTACATCGTTCGGCCGGTCATCGCAGTTCGGGGATACAACATACCGGGCGCTGTCCAGTAATCCGGTTGCATCCAGATTCCATCCCACTTTCGACTCCATCCCGGTACCCAGGAAAATTACGAAAACTGGTCCAGATTCAGATCGCGATACCCGATCTTCTTCGCCGGTTTCAATTCAGGTTCAAGCGTTCCATCCGATAGCGCATCGAGCGAAAAGTAATGCCCAGCAGTTTCGCGGCGGCGGTGCGGTTGTAGCGCGTTTTCTCCAACGCCTCCAGAATGGCATCCTTCTCGATGCGATCAAGATAGTCCTGCAAGGGCGCCTTGTTTTCAGTACCGGTCAGCGCCGTCTGCCCGTGCGTGCTTTCCATACTTCCCGGCGTAAGCTGCAAATTCTCGGCCGTTACTTTGCTGTCGCTGCACAAGGCCATCGCCCGTTCCAACACATTCTCCAGTTCGCGTACGTTTCCGGGAAAATCGTAGCGCTTGAGCTCTTCAAGTGCCTCGGGGTCCACTTCGGGCTTTCTGGAGCCGGCGTTTCGTGCCAGCTTGTCGAGCAAAGCGTCCACGAATTTCGGAATATCCTCGCGCATCTCGCGCAGGGCCGGCATGCGCAGCGGGATCACATCGAGCCGGTATTTGAGATCATGGCGGAATTTTCCGCTTTCAACACGCTCGTCGAGCTTCTGGTGCGTCGCGCTGATTATGCGCACGTCAACCGGGTCCTCCTGGGTCGCGCCGACTTTTCGCACCTTCTTTTCCTGGATTGCGCGCAACAGCTTAACCTGCATCGGCAACGGCAAGTCTGCCACCTCGTCCAGAAAAAGCGTGCCGCCGTGCGCCGCCTGGAAGAAACCGTCTCGATCGCTGTCTGCTCCGGTAAAGGCCCCTTTGCGATAACCAAAAAACTCCGATTCCATCAGATTGTCGGGGATCGCGCCGCAGTTGACCGGCACGAAGGGCTGGCTTCGGCGCGCACCTTTCTTGTGAATCAAGCGGGCAGCGAGTTCCTTGCCGCTGCCGGACTCGCCGGTGATGTGCACGGGTGCCTCGCAGCGAGCGAGTTTTTCGACGATTTCGCGTACTTGCTCAATCGCCGCGGAGTCCCCGAGCATTTCTTGATCGTCAGCGGACTTTCCGGGTGAAGCCGGAGGCAGCGAAAGCGCCGACTTCACCAACGTGCGCAATTGTTCGAGCGAGACCGGCTTGGCCAGATAGTCGAATGCGCCGGCCTTCAGTGCCGCCACCGCATTTTCGGTATTGCCGTGCGCGGTAATGACCGCAACTGGCAGGTCCGACAAATTATCGGAGATGAATTGCACCAATTCCAGCCCTTCTCCGTCGGGCAACCTCATGTCGGTCAGACACAGATCAAATTTGCCCGTTTGCGCTTTTTCTTTTGCGTCCTTGACAGTTGACGCACGTTCGACATCGAGTCCCATTCGCAACAAAGTCAACTCAATGAGTTCGAGAATGTCATCTTCATCGTCGACGATAAGCACCGAACGAGAGGCGGATCCCGCCTGCTGATCTTTACGTTTCACGACACCACTCCTTTGCAGACCAGGCTGAACTGCGCGCCAGCAGAGCGTTCCACATATTCGAGGGTGGCAACGTTAGCGTCACAAATTTCCCGCGCGATATACAGGCCAAGCCCGGTTCCGCTGGACGCGGTCGTGAAAAACGGTTCAAACAGGTGGGCTCGCAGCGATTCCGCAACTCCCATGCCGTCATCCATGACGCACAATTCTACCGTACCCGGCCGCGGACCCGATTGCACGCTCACGGAGATGCTGCCGGGCTTCTTCTGGCAGTAGCGCAAAGCGTTGCGGCACAGATTCCACATCACCTGATTCAAGTGACTTCGATCAAAAGATACGGTTGCCTTGATTCTTTTCTCCATACGAATCGTGGCCGCCGGAATCTTCTCGATTTCGCAAAACTGGGCCCCGAAGGTCTCGAGATAGTCCCCCAGATCGAAATGCTCGCGCACCGCGCGATCACGCCGATTGAGCTTGAGAACGTCCTGGACCATGCGATCAAGCCTTTGGGTGTTGTCGTGAATAATCTGGAGCATGCGCGCATGGGAAGCGCTGCGCAACGCGGATTCCTCGAGCAGTAACTCGGTCGCGTGGTTGATCGCGGACAGGGGATTTCGGATCTCATGAGCAATGTTGGCGGTAAGCCGGCCCAGTGAAGCGAGCTTGAGCTGCTGGGCCTGCTGCTGGACGCGCGTCAGGTCTTCGAGAAAGATTACGACACCGACGCTTCGGCTGATTCCGGCCTGGACGAATCGGGTCGCAATGGGTCTGCTTTTCTGCACGGAAGTTAGCGGTTCTCCGGTCATCCCGGGATCGCTCCGCCAGCGTGCGAGACGCGCGGCCAGCGCAGGGGCGTAGTCCCGAAGCAGGACATCCCGCTGCGAACGGTCCAGCGGGCCGAACATCGCTTCCGCCTGGCCGTTGATCTGGCGTATCACGCCGCGTTCATCGACGACCAGCACGCCATCCTGCATATCCTGAATCACCAGTTGATTCACCTGCGCCATGTTGGCGAGATCGACTTCACGTTGCACGACGATGGCCTCGATTGCCACCGCGCGTCGCGCGAGCGAATGCGCCAACCAGCCTGTGGCAAAGAACCCGATGCTGAGCAGTCCTGCTTGCGCATACTGCGCCGTGGCGGCATTCAGGAATACCACTTGATAACTTTGCTCGGCAAGCACGGCCATAGTCGCCAAAGCCGCGAAGAACAGCGTCAATCTGCCCTGGCTGATGAGTCCGACTGCCGCAAGTGACACCAGCAGAAGTAATCCCAACCCACTGCTGATGCCGCCGCTCGCATGCATCAGCACGGTCAGGAACGCGATATCGGCGCAAATATGCGCCGTGAGTTGCACCGTGAAATAAGGACTGCGCAGAAAAATTCCGGCAAATGCCAGCAGGGCAAAGAGAATATAGCCCGTACCGGCATAAATATAGGTCGCGCGGCTGGCCGAACCGAACGGGACTTGGTTGCCCAGCAACAATGCCGCCGCAAGCAGAAGTATCGCGGCTGCAAAACGATAAACATTGAAATAAAGTAACGAGCGCCAGAAGGCACTGCCGTATCGTCGGCGCTCTACAGCTGGACTTTGTTCTGGCGAGGGTACGCTGTTCATCGACCTGCGGGGCAACGGCGGCTAGTGGTTTCCGCGTTCCCGGTCAGCCAGCTGAAGATGTTCCTTGCTGCAAAAGAAGTCACCGCGGGAAGTAACGGCCTCGCTTGACGGCAAATGTACGCCGCACACGCGACATCGAACCATGTTCTCTTCCCCAACCGGTGTCGATGCGGCACTTGGTGGTGTCGCTTTGCCCCGCTTGTTCGCCTGGCTGCGCAGCAGCAAGTAAACAACGATGAGTACGGCGACGAGGAGGAGGAATTTTGCCATGCGAACCTCGCAGCGCGTTGGTGTATGGATTGGTCGGGGTGAGAGGATTCGAACCTCCGACTCCTGCGTCCCGAACGCAGTACTCTACCAGGCTGAGCTACACCCCGACGGTGAGTTTCAGTAGTTGCGGGTCACCGCAAAGGCCGCCAATTCTAACAAACTATCTCGATATTTTGAATCGGGCAATACCGCGATCGCGTTACGCGCCTCGCGAGCCGAGGCTTCGGCCTGGGTTCTGGTGTATTCGAGCGATCCGGTTTCGTGGATTGTTTTCAGCACCGGTTCGAAGTTACTCAGGCCTCCGCCAACGAGAGCGCTGCGAATGACCGCCCCCTGTTCCGCGCTACCTTTGCGCATCGCGTAGATGATGGGGAGCGTGGTCTTTCCCTCGGCAAGATCATCACCGAGGTTCTTGCCGGTCTGGGACAGATCTCCTGAGTAATCAAGGATGTCGTCAATTAACTGGAACGCCGTCCCCAGATGCATGCCGTATTCCGCCAAACCGTCCTCCTGAGCTTTGGGAACGCCACCGAGGATGGCGCCGAGCCGTCCCGCCGCTTCGAAGAGCTTTGCCGTTTTCGACCGGATGACGCGCAGGTAGTCCTGCTCATTAACATCCGCGTTGTGGATATGCATGAGCTGCATGACCTCGCCTTCGGCGATAGAGTTGGTTGCATCGGCCAACACCTCCATCACCCGCATATTCTTTACGCTGACCATCATCTGGAATGCCCGGGAGTACAGAAAGTCCCCGACCAACACGGCAGTGGCGTTACCAAAGGCCGAATTCGCGGTTGTGCGTCCGCGCCGCATGCTCGAATCGTCCACGACATCATCGTGCAGCAGCGTCGCCGTGTGAATAATTTCGA
The DNA here is from genome assembly GCA_031362885.1 of Betaproteobacteria bacterium. Classification (GTDB taxonomy): domain Bacteria; phylum Pseudomonadota; class Gammaproteobacteria; order Burkholderiales; family JACQAP01; genus JACQAP01. The sequence goes on along the minus strand of JANLTJ010000282.1, from coordinate 18,612 downwards.
CAACGGCAGCCAGATCGTGGTGACGTCGTCCCGTATAGCCACAAGCTCCGGCCGACAGGATAACCAGCGCGGGCCGCAGCCGCTTGCCGCCGCTACCGATAATGTAGTCGGACACCTGACGGATCAACTCCACTTCGGAGTTCAAGCGCTCACGGATAACGACATCGACCTTCTTCATGTCGTCGGCGATCAGGCTATTGATGATTTCAGGAACCACGAGCTGTAGTTAACTCAGAAGGTTGCCAGAGGCAAAGTGCGCGATGGTAGAAACCGGGATGGGCCAGTGTCAAGGCATTACGCGTTGAACAACAGCGCGACGGCCTGAACTTGCCCCGCCGGCCCCTCTTGACCATTGTGCTTTACTAAGGAATTCTTTTTTTGTACTATGCACGGCTTTCCTGAAAAGCGTACCGAGGGGTTCCATAATGTATGCGGTAATCAAGACTGGCGGCAAGCAGTATCGGGTTGCATCTGGCGAAAAAATCAAGGTAGAACAGCTACCTGCGGACATAGGTAGCCAGGTTAGACTGGATGTCCTGCTGGTTGCCGATGGTGAAAAAGTTTCAATCGGCGCGCCGCTGCTCGCGGGTGCTTCGGTTCAGGCGACGGTTGTCTCGCATGGCCGTCACGACAAGGTGTACATCTTCAAGATGCGTCGGCGCAAGCATTACCAGCGTCATGGCGGGCACCGGCAGAATTACACCGAGATCCAAATCGGCTCGATCTCCGCATAAGGAACCCAACTCATGGCACACAAAAAGGCAGGTGGCAGTTCCAGAAACGGACGTGATTCACAGTCCAAACGTCTCGGCGTAAAGCGTTATGGTGGAGAGGTCATTTCCGCCGGCAGCATCATCGTGCGCCAGCGCGGCACCCAGGTTCATCCGGGCGACAATGTCGGCATCGGCAAAGATCACACCTTGTTTGCCAAAATCACTGGTAGCGTAAATTTTGCAATAAAGGGCCCATTCGGGAAAAAGACGGTCAGCGTCCTGCCGGTTTAAGGCTTCCCGCTCGCGGCAACAGGCCCTATCGGATCCGGTAGGGCTTTTTTATTTTTACTTTAGCGTATTGGCTCGGCATCCTGCGGCCGCCACATTCGATTGAATCATGAAGTTTATAGACGAATCCATCATCGAAGTCCACGCTGGCAAAGGCGGGGATGGCAGTGCCTCTTTCAGGCGCGAAAAGTTCATTCCGCGCGGTGGCCCGGACGGTGGCGACGGTGGTCGCGGTGGCAGCATTCATGCGGTAGCCGACCGCAATATCAATACGCTGGTCGAATATCGCTATGCCCGCATTCATCGGGCGCGCAATGGCGAGAACGGCCGTGGCGCCGATTGTTACGGAAAATCGGCTGAAGACGTCACTCTGCGTTTCCCGGTCGGCACGGTGGTCAGCGATTCCGAGTCCGGCGAAGTGCTGGCAGACCTGTCGGCCGACAGTCAGACCGCTACCCTGGCGAAAGGCGGCCAAGGCGGCCTGGGCAACATCCATTTCAAATCGAGTACCAATCGCTCGCCACGCCAATTCACGCCCGGTGCACCCGGTGAGAGCCGTCGCTTGAAGCTCGAACTCAAGGTGCTGGCCGATGTCGGCCTGCTTGGTCTTCCGAACGCGGGAAAATCGACATTCATTCGCGCCGTCTCCGCCGCTCGGCCGAAAGTTGCGGACTATCCTTTCACTACGTTGCATCCGAATCTCGGTGTCGTCCGCGTGGACGAAAACCGCAGCTTCGTCGTAGCCGACATTCCCGGACTTATCGAGGGCGCCTCGGAAGGTGCCGGGCTTGGACATCAATTTCTGCGCCATCTGCAGAGAACCCGATTGCTTCTGCATTTGGTCGACATTGCACCTTTCGACGAAAGCGCCAATCCCGCAAATGACGCTCATGCCATTGTCGAGGAATTGCGCAAGTACGACGAGGATTTGCACCGAAAAACGCGCTGGCTGGTGTTGAACAAAATCGACTTGATCGCACCAGCGGAGCGGGAACAGAGAATCCGGGATTTTCTGTCAGCGTATGCCGAGCTTATTTCTCAACCCGAGCGGTCATTCCTCATATCGGCGCTCACCGGAGAGGGAACCAGGGCGCTCACCTTTGCGATCATGGACCACCTGGAAAAAAGCCCCAGACAGGAAGACGCTGGGGGCACGGAGCAGCAATGAAGTCGGTCGTCGCGGCAGCCGGTCGCCTGGTCATCAAAGTCGGCAGCAGCCTGGTCACTAATGAAGGCCAGGGTCTGGACCATGCGGCGCTCGCTCGCTGGGCGGAGCAGATCGCCGAGTTGCGCCGCCTCAAGAAGGAAGTCGTGCTGGTTTCCAGCGGCGCGGTGGCCGAAGGCATGCAGCGCCTGGGCTGGAAGCGCCGGCCGAGCGCGCTGCACGAGTTGCAGGCCGCAGCCGCGGTCGGCCAGATGGGTTTGGTCGAGGCCTATGAATCGTGTTTTCGCAAACACGATCTGCATACTGCGCAAGTGCTGCTCACGCACGAAGACCTCGCCGACCGCAAGCGCTATCTCAATGCGCGCTCGACGTTGCGCACGCTGATCGATCTCGGAGTCGTGCCGGTGATCAACGAAAACGACACGGTGGCAACCGACGAAATCCGCTTCGGCGACAACGACACGCTTGCCGCGCTGGTAACCAATCTCATCGAAGCCGATGCCTTGATCATCCTGACCGATCAGCCCGGCTTGTACACGCGAGACCCGCGCCATCACGGTGATGCGCAACTGGTAGGCCAGGCGCAAGCCGGTGACCCGGCACTGGAGAGCATGTCCGGGGGCAGCGGCAGCGAGATCGGCCGTGGCGGCATGTTGACCAAGGTGCTGGCGGCCAAGCGCGCAGCGCGCAGCGGCGCAGCGACCATTATCGCCTCGGGGCGCGAAGCCGATGTGCTGGTGCGGCTCGCCGGCGGCGAAGCCATCGGCACCCAGCTCAATGCACAAACGCTGACACTCGCCGCGCGCAAGCAATGGCTCGCGGATCACCTGCAAGTGCGCGGCCGGCTCACCATCGATGCCGGCGCGGCAGCCGCACTCAGGGGCGGAGGCAGGAGCCTGCTGCCAATCGGCGTCACTGATTCATCGGGCGAGTTCGAGCGCGGCGAGGTGGTGAGTTGTCTGGACGCGGAAGGCCGCGAAATCGCGCGCGGACTGGTGAATTACAACGCGGCGGAAACGCGCAAGATTCTCAAATCACCGAGCCATGAAATCGAGGCACGACTGGGTTACATTGACGCGCCGGAGCTCATTCACCGGGATAATCTGGTCCTGCTCTGAGTCGACGACCTAATTGTGGCCGGCCGTGCTGTTGAACGGACTGCCCTTGAGATTGGCGATCAGTTCCCGCGCGTTGCGTCCGGCAATGGCTTCGCTGTGGCAGAAATAATCCTTGAACAAGGTGTAGCGAAAATCGACGCTGGATCGTTCGATTTCACGCCATTGCGAGCTGCGTGCCTGAACCCATCCCGCGCTGTCGGTGCCGTATGCATAAACCTTGGTTTCGCCGGTCTTGCAGCGTATGGCTTCGTAACTGACATTGCGCACGCCTGAAGACGACAGGATCACGGCGCTGTAACGCACCACACGGTCGGCGCCGATCGAAACCGACTCGCGGTCAATGTAAAAGCGGTTGCTTGAATTGCGCCGGAGCTTGAATTCCAGCAAGCCGGTTTCCTGCGGATAGGACGGCGGCTCGACCTCGATTTCCTTGAACTCCTTCTCTTCCAGACCGCTGCCGATGTGTCGCTTGATGCCCCGTTCCGGCCCCCTTGTTTCGGGCGCGGTGGAACCGGCGCAGCCCGCCAGGAATGCCGTGGCCATGATTGCCGCCGCGAAACTCGAAGAATTATTCATCGGTAGACATGCTCCCGCGTAAGAGGGTAGAGCGCGGATCCATCCGGTAACGGCCTGGTGCCGAGAATCTGAAAGATGGATAGCCAGCCGCGTTCGAACGCATGCGCGGATCCTGCCATGTAAATTCGCCAAGTTCGGTAGAGTTTTTCGCCAACGATGCGGCGCGCATCCTGCTGGCGCGCCTCCAGCCGCGCGGTCCATTCCCATAACGTGCGGGCGTAGTGCGGCCGCAGGCATTCGGCATCCCATGGCTCAAGGCCTTGTCGTGACATTTCAGTCAGCACGCGCGACAGATGCACCAGCTCACCGCCCGGAAACACATACTCTTCCACAAAATCCCCGATGCCACTGCCAAGCGCGGCGTCATCCAGGGAATTGGTCGTAATACCGTGATTCATGACCATGCCACCGGGTTTGAGCAGGCGGAAAATCTTCCCGAAATAGGCGCCGAGATTGCGCTTGCCGACATGTTCAAACATGCCGACGCTGGCAATCTTGTCGAAGCATTGGCTCTCATCAAGGTCCCGGTAATCGAGCAATCGCACTTCGCATTGATCCTGCAACCCCAGAGCCTTGATGCGTTCCGTCGCAAAGGCGTGTTGCTCATCTGAAAGCGTAATACCGAGCGACTTGACCTTGTAGTGTTGGGTGGCCCAAACAATCAATCCTCCCCAGCCACAGCCCACGTCCAGAAGGTGATCCCCGGCTTTGAGGTCAAGCTTGCGGCAAATGTGGTCAAGCTTCTGTTCCTGCGCCTGGTCGAGAGTATCGTCGGATCTCTTGTAGTAGGCGCAAGAATAGACGCGATTTCTGTCCAGCCACAAGTCGTAGAAGGCGTTGCCTACATCGTAGTGATGCTGGATATTCTTGCGATCGACCGGGCGGGTGTGCCGCCACCATTTCCAGTGACTTGAACGACTGCCGTAAGTGGTCGCGTCGCCGGCTACCAGCCCTTCGCCAAGCCGGATTGTTTCGCGAATATCGCCGTCCAAATCAATCAGACCTTCGACGTACGCTTTGGCAATTCCACCCAGGCTGGGATTGGCAAGCGTCATCAGTGCCGCGGGCGATTTCACGGTGAGCTGCACATGCGGGGCGGTTGCACCGCGGATGACGGTGCCGTTCCATAGCGTCATGCTGACCGGAATACCGGTTCGTTGGAGACGGTGCTCCAACATGCCAATCATGCGGGATTCAAGCATCGCGTCCCTCAATCGCACGAGCCTACGAAATACCCAACTGCGGATGTCGGGGCAATTCTACCGGCAATACCGAAGATGCAGGAATCTTCTAAAACGCCAGATCCTTGAGCAACGAAGCGGCCATTTGCGCCGAAGCGTTTTCCAGAGTCGCCGTGTAATTGGGGTGATCCACCCCCAGCGACAGAACCGCACCGCTCTTTACAGACTGTTTCATTTCCGCAGACAACTCAAAGCGCAGAAAGTGAACTGCCGAGGTCTTATCCGCGTTTTCCCGTTCGAGGTCTTCATCGGCTATGGCGTAAACGCGCGCCAGACTTCCAACTTTGGCCCATACGCGGTCCTCGATGCCAATGAGCTTGGCCAATGCCTCGCGGCGCTCGTCGATGTCGGGATACTCGATCAACATGGTCGCCTTCCAGTTGCTGCCATCGGGCACCAGCGGATTGTAGGCGTCCAGTTCATTGCGTATGCCGTCTTCCTCGAAAATACGCTCCACGCGCAGCATCTCCTGAATCTGGTATCGCATGGTCAGTTCGTCCTCGAACACCAGGGTCACATGGTCGCCGATCTGTGCGGTGCGATGTTTCTTGTGATCGAGAACCTGTTCGCGGAAGGCCTTGCGCGCTTTGGCATATTGTTCCAGCGGCATCAGACTCTGCACGGTGATTGAAGCCATATTATGTTCTCGTTGTGAAGAGTGGTCGGCTGTGCTGCTGAAGGTTGTGCTGGGCGGTTCGGTGTTCGGCGGCGCCGTAATTGCTCGGCGGCGCCATTAATGCTGGGCGGCGCCGTGATTTAAAGACCGTAAGCCATGCGGATCAGCGTCAAGGGATGCTGTTTTTCGGCGCGGCCTTCGCCGGGATGATCCTCCTCCATACCCTGACGAATGTGGCGGCCGGCGATGGCGCAATCCGAGCTTACATAGTCGGGCGCGGTGGCAGCCATCTGGCGAAATACCGGGCGACCGATTTTCATGGAGTCAGCGAAAAATTCAGTCTTGACGCCCCAGGTACCATCGTGACCCGCGCAGCGCTCCACCGTATTGACTTCGGTACCCGGCACGAGCGCAAGCAATTCGCGCGTCTTCTGGCCCATGTTCTGCACACGCAAGTGGCAGGGTATGTGATACGAGACCTTGCCCAGCGGCCGCTTGAAATCCTTCTTCAGCAGGCCGTCGCGGTTGCGCAGGATCAGATACTCGAAGGGATCGAACATCGCCGCCTGCACCGCCTTCACATCCGCATCGTGCGGAAAAAGCAGTGGCAGCTCCTGTTTGAACATCAAGGTGCAAGAGGGCACGGCAGTGAGAATGGCGTAACCGTCTCTGGCCAGTTTCGCCAGCACGGGAATATTGGCCTGCTTGAGTTTCGCCACTGTTTCCAGATCGCCCAATTCGAGTTTTGGCATGCCGCAGCAAGCTTCTTTCTCGACGATGATGGCCGGCACTTCGTTGTGCTTCAGAACTTGCAGCAGATCGTGGCCAATGCCGGGCTCGTTGTAGTTCACATAACAAGTCGAGAAAATCGCCACCTTGCCCGGCGCCCTGCCGCCGTTTTTCACCGGGAAAGACGAATCCGGTTTCGCGCTGCTTCGGAATCGCGCGCTGTTGTACTCCGGCAACTCGCGGTCCTGGTGTACGCCGAGCACGGACTGCATTACCTTGCGCGCCACCGGCGTCTTGTTGACTGCATTGACGACCTGGACCACCACCGGTATCGATGCCAGTTTGCCGAGGGCATCGGTACTGGTAAGCAGCTTGTCGCGCAAACTCGCGCCGCTTTTCTTGAATTTGATGGCCTTGGCGCGCAGCATGAGATGAGGGAAATCGATATTCCATGCATGCGGCGGCACGTACGGGCACTTGGACATGTAGCACATGTCGCACAAATAACATTTATCGACGACTTTGCCGAAGTCTTTTTTATCGACGCCGTCGAGTTCGCCGGTTTTACCTTCGTCGATCAGATCAAACAGCGTGGGAAAAGCGGTGCATAGATTGACGCAACGGCGGCAACCGTGACAGATGTCGAAGACGCGGTGCATTTCGGCATGCACCTTGTCTTCACTATAAAAATCGGCGGATTGCCAATCGATCGGATGCCGGGTCGGAGCTTCCAGTGAACCTTCGCGAGCGGTCATGGGCGTGATAAAAAAGGGCACTTCACTCGAAAAACTCAAGGCGTTTCGGCTTTGCGCCTCACGCCTTGCGCCTCGCGCACTACGAAAAACTCAGTCCTCCAAGCCGTCCAGAGCCTTCTGGAATCGATTGGCGTGGGAGCGCTCAGCCTTGGCCAGGGTCTCGAACCAATCTGCGATTTCGCCGAAACCTTCATCGCGGGCACCCTTGGCCATTCCCGGGTACATGTCGGTGTACTCGTGGGTTTCTCCGGCGATGGCCGCCTTCAGATTATCGCGTGAACGGCCGATGGGCAGGCCCGTCGCCGGATCACCAACGCTCTCCAAGTATTCAAGATGGCCGTGCGCGTGGCCGGTTTCACCTTCCGCGGTCGAGCGGAAAACCGCTGCCACGTCATTCTGACCTTCCACGTCGGCTTTTGCTGCGAAATACAAGTAACGGCGATTGGCCTGGGACTCACCCGCAAAGGCATCCTTCAGATTCTTTTCGGTTTTCGAACCTTTGAGTGCTTTCATTACTGATCTCCTATCGTTTCAGAGTGTTGAATCAAACAGGCAGTGCCCAGATACGGGCCCCTGCCACTAAATTAGACTTAATCTAATCGTTAATGAAGTATAGACACCCGGCGTGAGTCACGTCAACCTGCGCCTAAATTGGTGCGCGTAGCGCACAAAGATTTCTCGCTCTGGCGCTCGTTGTCGAATCCGATTATTCTTGCGGTACTTTTTTATGGTCCAGCATGGCGAGCCCGCCGCCGGTCAGAACAAAGCCGCGTGTGATCATTCATCGCTGACGAGATGGATCCTTCGAACCTATGCTGACAAGACACCAGATCGGCCCGAATTCGGAACAGGACGAGCTTAGGGGTTTCTCACGAACCATTGCCGAGATTGAGTGGCTGCTGCTCGGCCTCGTTCTCGTTTATCTGGTTGCCGGCGGCCCTACGGAGGAAGGCAGGCTCGCCATCCACACCGCGCTGTTTTTCTTCGCGGCCTTCATTCTCGGCCTGCATTACGTGCAGTTCTACAAGGAAGAAAAACGCTCCAAGCTGCTGTTCGAAAACACGGTGATCATCGGGTTCATTACCTGGGTGGTCTGGTTTACCGGCCACAGTAACAGCCCGCTGCTGAACCTTTACTTGTTTCCGATCATCGCCAGTGCGCTGATTTTCGGCAAGGTCCCCACCATTGCCAAGCTGGTCGCGATCATCGCTTTCTTGATGTACTTCGCCTTTGAACCGGGATCGAACACCCTGTTTTCTCCCCCGTATTGGGCAGAAATTCTTGCGGTCTCGGCGCCCATGATCCTGGTGGCCTATATCACGACGATGCTTTCGGCCGATATTCGTTATGCGGTGGACAAAATAAAGCAGGTCTCCGACACCGATGAACTGACCGGCGTCTACAATATGCGGGCATTTACCTCCATGCTGCAAAGAGCCTTCAGGCAGTCCGTGCGCTATGGTCACACGCTGTCCGTGGTCATGATTGACTCCGACAACCTGAAACAGATAAACGACACCCACGGACACCATTGCGGCAATCGGCTGCTGCAGCAGCTGGTACGCTGCATTCAGGAACAGTTGCGTGGCGCCGACATCCTGGCACGCTTCGGCGGCGACGAATTCATCGTTTTGCTGCCGGAAACCAACAGCAAGGGCGCCATGGATGTCGCGGAACGGATTCGCAGGGCGGTCGAAAACTCCCACTTTGATGTGGGTTCCGTGGATGTCAGCATCACGGTGAGTCTTGGCGTCGCCAGTTATCCCGAAGATGGAGGCAATCTGGAGTCAATCCTCGAGAAAGCGGACAAGGCCATGTATCGCGCCAAGCAACACGGTCGAAACAAGATTTTTGCTTACTCCGATAGCCTGGCGGCCTGACCAACTGCGCCAGCGCGACCCGGTCGGAAATAATCCGCATTTGCGTAGAACATTTCCTGCTCGTTCTCGCGCCACCATCCCGGTACGCCAAGCACTGGCAAGGGCGAGAGATCGCGCCCGCGGCTCAGGCGTGCGCGCTCGCGAATCCAGGCTGCGAGCAGATGATCAGCGTGGGTAATTCGCGAACTTAGGGGCCAGTCCAAAAAAGCTTCCGGAACGTTCAGCAGTATCGCCTTGCCGGTCATGCCGACAAATGGCCGCGTCGCCTTGTGGTACAGCGCGTGACCGAACAGAAAAAAATGCATCCGGTTTCTGACTTCTTCGCGTCGGGTCCAGAACAACTCTTTCCAGCCGAACGCGCGCACCAGATCGAGCAACGACGAGTCGCTGCATAGAACGACTACGCCGTCTTCGTCGAACAGCGTCAGCGCATCACGCGCGGGCGGGCGAGCGCCGGCGACTCCGCATGACAGGGATTCGTAATGTCGCGCATTGATGGCCGCCTTGGTCGCCGGAAACGTCATCCACGCCAGGGCGTTGAACATATCGTGCCAATCGTGCGGGCGCACCTGCACCTCGCCCCTGAGAAAGGCGCGAGGCTCGAATTGCTCGTGGAATTCTTTCGATTTCGAATTCTGCGCGACAAACCGCACCGGGATTCCCTGCGCATTGATCAAGCGCGTAGCATCAGCAAGGCGGTTTAGCCGATCAGTGTCCGGCCAATCGGCATCGGGCAATAGCGCACCGACCGCGCGCAGCGGAGCGAACATTTCGGATCGATTCAACCAGTGCGTGTTCCAATGGTCAGTCATGCGGGCGGGCGCGGGTGTTCGGGTAACATTCGTGTTCCCGCAGTATAGTCATCCGGAAAACGCTTCGTGATCGAACAAGTGGATTGCGCCGTCATCGGCGCTGGCGTCGTCGGCCTTGCCATCGCGCGCGAACTCGCCATCGCCGGGCGCGAAGTCATTGTGCTGGAAGCTGCCGACGCCATCGGCACGCATACCAGCTCGCGCAATTCCGAGGTCATTCACGCCGGGCTGTATTACCCGAAAAATTCCTTGAAGGCGCGGTTCTGCGTGGCCGGCAAAGCGCTGCTCTACGACTATTGCGCCACACATGGCGTACCCCACAGCAACACTGGCAAAATCGTGGTCGCCGTCAGCGAAGACGAAATCGCCACGCTGAAGAGTTACGTGGCCAAGGCCGAAGGCAATGGCGTCATGGATCTGCGCTGGCTCTCGCGTGCCGAATTGCGCGAGCTGGAACCGGCGGTGGACTGCGTGGCGGGCTTCTTGTCGCCCTCCACCGGCATCATCGACAGTCACGCGCTGATGCTCGCCTATCAGGGCGATGCCGAGAACAGCGGCGCCAGTATCGTGTTCAAGAGCCCGGTTGCGTCCGGCGCAGTCCGCCCCGAAGGCATCCTGCTCAACGTCGGTGGCCATGAACCGATGCGCATTGCCTGCCGCAGTGTTGTCAACAGCGCCGGCCTTTTCGCGCAGAACGTGGCACGATCCATCGAAGGCCTGTCCGCGCAACACATTCCTGCGCAGTTTTTCGCCAAGGCGCACTACTACACCTTGTCGGGCAAGCCGCCGTTCCAGCGCCTGGTTTATCCGGTCGCGAGCCATGCCCATCTCGGCGTGCATGTGACTGTTGATCTCGCCGGGCAAGTGCGCTTCGGCCCGGACGTATCCTGGGTCAATGCCGTGGATTACGCTTTCGATCACACGCGCGCGCCGCTGTTCTATGCCGCGATCCGCAAATACTACCCAGGACTGAAAGACGGGCAGTTGCAGCCGGGCTACACCGGCATCCGGCCCAAAGTCTCCGGCCCGGATGAACCCGCCGCCGATTTCCTGATTCATGGCCCGCGCGACCATGGCATTCCGGGACTGGTAAATCTGTACGGCATCGAATCACCGGGATTGACCGCTTCGCTGGCGATTGCCGCGCACGTGCGCGATCTGCTGGCGGATTAAACTGTCCCGACGTTTGGGAGCGGAACAAGCACACATGGCGACACTGGATCAGATCGAACCCATCGAGACGGCCGGGATTGACGAGCTGCGCGCGCTGCAACTCGAACGCCTGCGCTGGAGCTTAAAGCACAGCCATGACAACGTGGCGCATTATCGTGAAGCCTTCGACGCCGCCGGCGCCCGCCCCGAGGAGCTGAAACAACTCGGCGATCTGGCGAAATTTCCTTTCACCACCAAGGCCGATCTGCGCGAAAACTATCCTTTTGGCTTGTTCGCCGCGCCGATGAAAGACATCGTGCGCGTACATGCCTCCAGCGGCACAACCGGAAAACCGACCGTGGCGGGCTACACGAAGCAAGACATCGCCATGTGGGCCGCCGTCATGGCGCGCTCGCTGCGCGCGGCGGGCGTGCGCCCGAACGACATCGTGCATATCGCCTACGGCTACGGGTTGTTCACCGGCGGGCTCGGCGCGCATTACGGCGCCGAAGCACTCGGCGCCACGGTCATTCCCTCCGGCGGCGGCATGACCGAGCGCCAGGTCAGACTCATTTGCGACTTCCGGCCCGATGTCATCATGTGCACGCCCTCTTATCTGCTGGTGATCGCCGACGAATTCGAACGCCAGGGGCTGGATGCCGCGCAGTCCTCCCCGCGCGTGGGCATTTTCGGCGCCGAGCCGTGGTCGGCGGGGATGCAGGCCGAGTTGGAGCGCCGCTTCGGCATCGCCGCGCTTGACCTGTATGGCTTATCCGAAGTCATCGGCCCGGGCGTTGCGGCCGAGTGCATCGAAACCCGCGACGGGCTCACCATCTGGGAAGATCATTTCTATCCCGAGATCATTGATCCGCAAACCGGCGCGGTGCTGCCCGACGGCGAACGCGGCGAACTGGTGATTACCTCGCTGACCAAGATCGGCATGCCGGTGATCCGCTACCGCACGCGTGATCTCACGCGCCTGCTGCCCGGGACCGCGCGCAGCATGCGCCGCCTGGACCGGATTGCCGGGCGCAGCGACGACATGCTCATCATCCGCGGCGTCAATGTGTTCCCCTCGCAGATCGAAGAAATCGTGGTACAGCAAACGGCGCTATCGCCCCACTACATTCTCGAAGTGCGCCGCGAAAGCCACCTGGATGAACTCGACGTGCTGGTCGAGCGCCGCGCGGAACTCCCGCCGCCTGCGGCCCCGGCCCTGGAGATCATTGAATACGACGTGCAGCGGCTCATCAAAGGTCTGATCGGGGTCAGCACCAAAGTCCATGTCGTCGAACCGGGCACGCTGACGCGCTCGCAGGGCAAGGCCATGCGCGTCATCGATAAACGGCCGAAGACTTAACAGGAGATCCAAGTGTCCTCACCGGCAAACAAACCTTTCCCCCTGGAAGCGCAATGCCTGCGTGAGACCGGTATCGGCAACGATGTCATCGAGGCCTGGCGCAGCGCGGCACCGCTCGATACCAGCGATTTCACCGGCGACTGCCTGCGCTACCCGCCGTTCTGGGAAGCCAGTCATGCGCTGCTGGCACGGCTGCCCGCCAGGCGCGCGCGCAGTGCGCAACAAACCCAGGCCGCGGAGCATCTGAAACGCCTCGCGCGCGGGACGCGCACGCGCTTTCTCGCCGCGCATGCCGCAACCGTTTACGACCGGCTGACGCGTAACCGCACCCGCTTCGTGCGCGTCGAGCAGCTCATCTATGACGCCGCCGTGCTGATTCCCGGCCTGACGCCCACGCAGGAGCAGGTCGATGCGGAAATGGCTCTCATGCTGCGCGATAAAGAAGGCCATGAAATCGATCAGGGCATTTTTGTCTCCAGCGTGCTCGCCGATGCGCACTCGGGAACCCATTTATGCCACGCCATGCTGCTGCCGCGCCCTGAAGCCCTCGCGCAACTGCCCAAATACGAGAAAACCGGCCGCCTCGACCTGGGCACCGCGGAGATTTTCCGCAAGGACGGCGCGTCGCATGTGATTCAAAAAAATCCGCGCCACCTCAACGCCGAAGACGACACCACCATCGATGCCGCCGAAATCGCCGTCGATCTCGCCATTCTCGATCCGCACACCCAGATCGGCGTGCTGCGCGGCGATGTCGTGCAAGGCGGAAAATACGATGGCCTTCGCATGCTCGGCAGCGGCATCAATCTCACCCATCTGTATTACGGCAAGGTGCCGTTCATCTGGTATCTGCAGCGCGACCTGGGCATCGTCAACAAATTCTTTCGCGGCGTGGCGCGCGAAGACATGACGCCGGATGACGTGAACGGCACCACCATAGAAAAGCCCTGGATCGCCGTGGTCGAACAATTCGCCATCGGCGGACACTGCCAGTACCTGCTGACCATGGATTACGTGCTGGCGGCGCGCGGTGCATTCATGACCCTGCCCGCGCGCAAGGAAGGCATCATTCCCGGCGCCGCGAACATGCGTCTGCCGCGCTTCGTCGGCGAGCGCATCGCGCGCCAGGCCATCTTGTACGAGCGGCGGCTCGAATGCGACAGTCCGGAAGGGCGGATGATCTGCGACGAGATCGTCGAGCCTGCGGACATGGACGCCGCCATCGACCGCGTCGTCGCCAATTTCACCGGCTCGGGCCCGGTCAGCGCCGCCTCAAACCGGCGCTCCTTCCGCGTCACCCAGGAACCGCTGGATCTGTTCCGGCGCTACTTCGCCACCTATGCGCGCGAGCAAGCCTACTGCCATTTCAGTCCGGCGCTGATTTCCAACCTGGAGCGGCACTGGGACGCGAAGAACCGAAAATTGGTCTAAAGATTGAACCTGCCGGACCGATGTTCACGTATGATGCCGCGCCGTCGCGATTCTTAATCGGACCCGAGCCTCAAGCTCTGCTTAGTCCGGGCACAAATCGAGACGTGCGCCCTTAACCAATCAGGAGAACAAAGCATGACCAGCACGATTCTGCTCGCAGGCCCACTCACCGTAATCATCGGCTGTCTCTACTGGGTACTGTCCCTGGGCAAACAGCAGGCAGTTTTGCACGCGGACCTCTGGCCGAAACAACGCAAATAATTTCTGCACCCGGTTTCCACAAGAAAAAGCCCCGGAGTCCGGGGCTTTTTTTCGGCCATCAGAAGTAAGACGCGCTTAACCCATCCTACCCAAACTACGTCGAGTTGACTTAACCCCGTCCGGCGCCCTCCGCCGTTTAAGCCTTCGCGTTTACTCACAGGAGGCTGTCATGGCACGGATTCGTTATCTCTTTGCAACTCTCATATTGGCTGTTCACTTCGGCTGCGGTGTTCAGGACAAACTGGTTCATCAATCATCTGTCACTGCGCAGCAGGCCGCTGCGCCGGTCGATGAAATATCCGCGGAATATTCGCCGGCCACGTTGAAAAGCGGCCTCAAGGATTCGAAAGGAATTCATGAGGTACGGAAAAACCTTGAAGGAATCGGCGCAGGCGCGAAACCTTCGCCTGCCATCGCGGCAGTTAAAGAACCGTTGCAAGAGCGTTCTCGCGAGGAATCGAAAATCCATTCCAGCGGCGCGATCGCGCGCGATGACGCGCCGAAGAGAAAATCGACATCCGGCGACCTCACCCAATCGCCACGACCTTCGGGGTCAGCCAGCATTGCTATCGGTCAGGGCGCCGAAGAGTCCTTCGCAAGGCAGGTACTCACACCGGAGAATACCGAAAAGTACGGGCACATCGAGGAGAACCCGATCAAGCTCGCCACTGAGCATCCGGTATCCACCTTCAGCATCGATGTGGATACAGGTTCTTATTCGAACGTGAGGCGATTTCTGAACCAGGGCAGTCTGCCCCCGCACGATGCAGTGCGCGTGGAAGAACTCATCAATTATTTCCCCTACGCCTATGCCGCCCCCTCCACCGGTGCGCGCCCGTTCGCCGTTCACACCGAAATGACGCCCACCCCCTGGAACCGCGACACCCGCCTGCTGCGCGTGGGTATCAAGGGCCGGGAAATCGCCAGACATGCGTTGCCGCCGGCCAATCTGGTTTTCCTGATCGACGTCTCGGGTTCGATGGATGAGCCGAACAAATTGCCGCTGCTCAAATCCGCCTTTGAATTGTTGACTGAAGAATTGCGCCCCCAGGACAAGATCAGCATCGTGGTTTATGCCGGGGCCTCGGGCGTGGTGCTCCAACCCACTGCGGGTGACAAAAAGGACCAGATCATCGCGTCGCTGCAACAACTCTCGGCCGGTGGGTCTACGCACGGCGCGGCGGGCATCGAACTGGCTTATCGCGTCACGCAACAAAACTTCCACCCAGGAGGCATCAATCGCGTGCTGCTCGCGACCGACGGGGATTTCAACGTCGGCGTAACCAACTTTGAAGCGCTCAAGAATCTGATCGAGCAAAAGCGCCGCAGCGGCGTATCGCTCTCCACACTCGGATTCGGCACCGGCAACTACAATGACCAGTTGATGGAGCAACTCGCCGACGCTGGCAATGGCAACTACAGCTATATCGACACTTTGAACGAAGCGCGCAAAGCCCTGGTGGATGAATTCACCTCCACCATGGCGATCATCGCCAAGGACGTGAAAATCCAGATCGAGTTTAATCCGGCGCTGGTGGCCGAATACCGCCTCATCGGTTACGAAAACCGCATGCTCAAACGCGAAGACTTCAACAACGACAAGATCGATGCCGGCGAGATCGGCGCCGGCCACTCGGTCACCGCGCTCTATGAAATCCGTCTGCACGGACAAGGCAAGAGCCTGATCGATCCGCTGCGCTATCAACCCGCCGCGCCGGTTTTACAACGCGACGGGGAACTGGCCCTGCTGCGACTGCGCCACAAAGCCCCGGATGGCGAGAACAGCGAACTCATGGAAGTGCCGATTACGGAAAAATCCATCCAATCCCTGGGTTCCGCTTCAACCGAATTCCGCTTCGCCGTGGCGGTCGCGGCTTTCGGTCAGGAGCTGAAAGGCGGCAAGTATCTCGGCAAGTTTGGTTTTGGCGAGATTCAGCGGCTGGCGGCAAGTGCGCGCGCCGAAGATCGATTCGGCTACCGCGCCGAGTTTGTGGAACTGGCCGGTAAGGCTCAACAACTGGCCGGCGGGGAGGCCGAAGAGAAAATGTCGATGACTCGACACTGAGCGAGCTGTACTGATTCCTAACCAAAGCCCCGAATGCCCGGGGCTTTGTTTTTTACGAACGGTCATAGGTTGGGCCGAGCGTCCTTTGCGGCGCCCAACTTTCGCACGTCGGAATCGATCTGTTGGGCTTCGTTTGACTCAGAGTGTGTGAAAAATTCGAAATTCCAGAGTAACTAATCCGGTTCTTGCGATTCTCGCAATACTTCTCCCTCACCCCCCGCCCCTCTCCCGGAGGGCGAGGGGTGAAAAGCCCTTCTCCCCCCGGAAGAAGGGTTGGGATGAGGGAGGCGGTTTCACGCGAACCAGAACTGAGAATTTCGATTCTTGATTTTTTCACAGCCTCTCAGCCCAACCTACCCGGAATCCCATCGGCACATGAGCCTTGCCCGGTGTAAGAAAAACTGGCAAAGTAATACTCTGGAACTACAGTATTACGAGGTGACTCATGTTGACTTCATCGGTAACAACCAAAGGGCAGGTAACCATTCCGGCCGAATTGCGCGAAAAACTCGGCATCAAACCCGGTGATCGCGTGGGCTTCGTTGAGACTGCCGGCAAGGTGGAAATTCAGCGGCAGGAAAATCGCGTAGCGGCGGCGTTTGGCGTACTCAAAGCGCGCAAGAGCGTCAGCCTGAGACAGATGGAAGAGACCATCGCCGGAAAGCGCAGACAGCGTGCTGGCCGTTGACACCAACGTTCTGGTGCGTGTACTGGTGGACGACCCTGGCGCACAGAAACAATGCGCCGCAGCCAGGCAGTTGGTCGGCGACAGCACAGCGATATATATCTCGCAGATTGTGCAAGTCGAAACAATCTGGGTGCTTGAGAGCGCCTATCGATTTGACCGCGAGGCGGTCACAAGCGCGTTGACCGGGTTGGCACGCAACGAAGCCTTTGTGTTGCAGCGACGCGAAGTTTTCGTCGAAGCGCTGCACGAAATGAGCATCAGCGCGGTGGATTTTTCAGACTGCCTGATTTTGACCGAAGCGCGCGCTGAGAAAGCCGACCTGGCAACTTTCGACAAAAAACTCGGCAAACTCCCTGGATCGAAACTGGTTTTGTAGATCGCTGACTTACAGGGAAACGCTCGGTGACTCGGATTGAGTGAAACGAAACTCAACGATTCGTCTTCGTTCCGTGATCGTTGGGCTTCGCTCCGGACGCTCAGACCAACCTACCGCGCTGAACGAGCCTGCCAGCGCGCTGGAGCGGATGAAGCACCGGCTCAAGACGCGACGGGGGCGAAAGCTCTACGGCTTGCGCAAGCAGACGGTGGAACCGGTGTTCGGCATCATCAAGTCGCTAATGCGCTTCCGGCAGTTCCTGTTGCGTGGCTTGGCGGGCGCGCAAGGGGAGTGGAAGCTGGTCACGATGGCATGGAACATCAAAGATTAATGGTGGATTGCACTTCGGTCACCACATAATGACCCGCCCTTTCCAGGCCCTGACGCAGCACCTGACGGTGTTCGTTGTCTTCGTCCACCACCATCACACGCAGCATTGCAGACCACCCGGGTAAATCGGTTCCACCACCGGTGAGAGCAATTACCGCGCCACTGGAATCGGTGAGCGATCGTCAATGCTGCCGCGGTTACTGCGTTATTGGAAGCGGTTGCGACTCCGGTTTGGTTTGCGCAAAGGATGGGCGCGCCGAGAGCCGCGCGAACAGCTGCTCCAGGTTGGGCGCGGAAGGGCGCCAGTCGAACTCGGGGAAACGGAAGTCGAGAAACCCAAGCGTACAGCCTGTGGTCACGTCCCCAAGCCCGAAACCGGCTTCGGTGAACCACTCTCGCTCGCCCAGCAGGCGGGACAGTTCGGCGACACCCGCCTCGATTTTCTTGCGCTGGCGCCCAACCCAATCCGCACTCTGCTTGGCGGCGGGGCGCGTACCCTCTAGCCGGATCAGCACGACCGCATCGCTGATGCCGTCGGCGATCGCCTCGATCTGTTTGTGCGCAATGCGCAGATCGGGTGACGACGGAATGAGGGCGGGCGGTACATTCAGCGTCTCCAGATATTCCACGATCACCTTGGAGTCATGGATAACGCTGCCGTCATCGAGAACCAGCGCCGGTATCTTGCCGAGCGGATTCACACCTGAAATCCTGGTGTCCGGCAGCCACGGATTCTCAACGATGGTTTCAAATTCAATTCCTTTTTCGATCAGCGCGACACGCGCTTTGCGGGCATAAGGGCTGGGTTTGGCGATAATGAGTTTCATGGATTTCACCCAAGGCGTTAGATGTACTTCTTTGTGACATTTGGAATTTTAATGGAATCCCAGGAGCGAAAGGAAATCGGGCGATGGACTTATCCTCGCCTTACCGTCGCGGCGCTCTGACCGAAGAGGATCTTGCGCGATTCTTCGTCGACCACGGGCTTGGCGCTGATGGCCTTGCCCTGCTCGTAGGCACGCACCACCGCAGGCCGCGCGCGAATCGCCTCGAACC
>JANLTJ010000107.1:0-2932 GCA_031362885.1 Betaproteobacteria bacterium | reverse complement strand
CGGGATGCATCAGCACGGTGGGGCGCTTTTCGCGCTTGAGTGAGCTTGGCGTCTCGGTAAAGGTGGAATTGAGAAAGGTGCGCGCCGGCGCGGCCACCAGGCGGAAGGGTTTTTCCGGTGTGGCGTTTTCAATTACGTCTTGATGATCGGGTAATACGGGCATTTCCTGCCAGCGTCCGCCGAAGCGCTGCCAGTCGCCGCGGAAATGAAATTTCCGGTCAGCGGTGTCGAAGCCGTCGAGGAAGTGCATTTTCTCGAATGGCGGCGCGAAGTCCTGGCCACCGCGCTCATGATTGGTCTGCGCATCCCACATGCCCGACTTCTTCAGGCTGGCATCCATGATTTCCCAGGTGGTCATGTTGAAGCCCGGATGCTCGGCGCCCAGGCGCTTCGCCAGTTCGCAGATGACAAAGTGGTTTTCGCGCGTCTCGCCCGGCGGTTCGATCACTTTGCGCGCCACCTGGAAGGTCGTGTGGCCGCTCGCGGTGTAGAAGTCGTCGTGTTCCAAAAACGTGGTGGCGGGCAGCACGACGTCGGCGAACGCGGCGGTTTCGGTCATGAACTGCTCATGCACGCAGGTAAACAAGTCTTCGCGCGCGAGCCCGGCATGCACCTTGTGCAATTCCGGGCATACCGATGCCGGGTTTGTGTTTTGCACCAGCAGCGCGGTGACCGGCGGCCCGTCCTTTAGCGCTTCGGTATCCCCGGTGAGGATCGGCCCGAGGCGGGACTGGTCGAGATCGCGCACTGACGTGTCCATCACGTCCAGGCCTTCGATCAGCGTGCGGTCAAGCGGGTAGAGGCCCGAGTGGCCGTAAAGCGCACCGCCGCCTTGGTATTGCCAGGCGCCGGTCACGGCGGGCAGACAGGTCACCGCATGCATGTTGGCCGCGCCGTTGCGCGAGCGCGAAAATCCATGATGGCAACGGATGTAGCTCGCGCGGGTGCCGCCATAAAGACGCGCAAATTCGACGATGGTCGCGGCGGGCAGGCCGGTAATCGCCGCCGCCCATTCGGGTGTGCGGGTTTTCAGGTGGGCAACGAGTTCATCCGTGAAATCGGTGTGGCGGCACAGATATTCGAGGTCGGCGAAGCCTTCGGCAAACAACACATGCATGACTGCGCAGGCGAGCGCGCCATCGGTGCCCGGGCGCACGGCGAGATGCAGGTCGGCCTTCTCGGCGGTGGCGGTGCGGTAGGGGTCCACGACCACCAGCTTCGCTCCGCGCTTTTTCGCCGCCATGGCGTGATGCATGACGTTAACCTGGGTGTGCACCGGGTTGCCGCCCCAGATCACGATCATGCCGGCATGCTCCGCCGCCTCGCGCAAATCCACGCCGCGCTTCGAGCCCACTCCGGCGATCCAGCCCGCATCGGACAGCGCCACGCAGATGGTCGAATACCAGCGCGAATATTTCATCGCGTGGCGCAGCCGGTTGATGCCATCGCGCTGCACCAGGCCCATGGTGCCGGCGTAGAAATACGGCCACACCGTTTCCGCGCCGTGACGGGCCGCGCTGGCGATGAACGCTTCGGCGGTGCGGTCCAGCGCCTCATCCCAGGAAATGCGCTTCCATTGCCCGGCGCCCTTGGCGCCGGTTCGCAGCAACGGATGCATCAGCCGGTCGGGATGATGAACGCGCTCGGCATAGCGAGCCACCTTTTCACAGATCACGCCGTGGGTGTAGGTATTGCGCTGCGCGCCGCGCACGCGCCCGATGGTATGCGCATCCAGGATTGTGACATCCAGGGCGCAGGTGCTGGTGCAGTCGTGCGGGCAGACCGAGGGGACGAGGCGTTCGGGAGCGTTCACGGTGGGCGGCCGGGTGCTTGACGGGCAAATACCGTATCACGCCTTGGGCCGGATTCAAAGCCGAGGCAAGCAAGCCTAGGCAGGCAGGCCTGGCCAAGGCGCCATCATGTTCCGCCAAATATTTGGTGGTTTTCCCCCAAGTCTGGCGGTGTGCGATACGGCGCCCAACTACCGCTCGACGGAAAACAACTCTAGAATGCCCCGGTCACGTTACTACTTTCCGCGCTGGCCATGAACCTCAACTTTCGCAGCCTGCACCCGAGTTTCGCGGCTGAAGTCAGCACGGTCAAACTCGGCGAGACTCACGATCCCGAAGTTCTGGCGCAGATTCGCGCCGGCATGGACCGCCATGCCGTGCTGGTGTTCCGCGATCAGACATTCACCGGCGCTGGGCAGATCCAGTTCGCGCAGCGCCTGGACGGTGAAATTCATGCCAAGACCGGCGCGGCCGCCATCACCAAGAACCGCTTCGGCAATGAGGCGTTGTCGGATATTTCCAATGTCGATGAGAACGGCGAGATTTTTCAGTCAAACGACCGGCGCCGCATGTACGCGCTGGGCAACCGGCTGTGGCACACCGATGCATCGTTCCAGAATCCGGCGGGGCGTTATTCGATGTTGTTTTCCATCGTGGTGCCGCCGGTCGAGGCCGATACGGAATTCGCCGACATGCGCGCCGCCTACGATGCGCTTTCCGATGAGATGAAAACCCGCCTCGAAGGACTGCGCGCCCATCATTCCATCGCCTACTCGCGTCACACGCTCGGGTTCGAGTTCTCCGACAAAGAGCAGGAGATCCTCAAGGGAGCCGAGCACCCCCTGGTGCGCACCCTTCCGGCCAGCGGCCGCAAGTCGCTTTATCTGGCATCCCACGCCTCGACCATCATCGGCTGGCCGGTTCCGGAAGCGCGCCTGCTGTTGCGAGAGCTGACTGAGCACGCCACCCAACCGCAGTTCGTTTACCGCCATGCCTGGCGGGTTGGCGATCTGGTGATCTGGGACAATCGCGCCACCATGCACCGCGGGCGGCCCTTTGATGACAAGCAATACCGCCGTGAGCTGCGCCGGGTTACCACACTCGATATCGAACGCGCTGCGCCAGTCTGACCCGATTCTGGC
>JANLTJ010000264.1:0-3333 GCA_031362885.1 Betaproteobacteria bacterium | reverse complement strand
AAAGGCAGGGGACGTGCTCACTCTTTCCCGCGATGAGAACATCACTGCCACCGTTGTGGACGACGGGAAGGTTAACTTCCAAGGCGAAGTGCTCAGCCTTTCGGCGGCAGCACTAAAGGCTTCGCACAGTCTCGGTTACAGCACGCCAGCGGCGAGTGGTCCTGGCTACTGGAAGTTTGACGGAGAACTCCTTGATGAACGCCGTCGAAACATGGAGGCAAAGCAGTTCGATGACATATCACCTACTGATGTCTAATCCTGCGGTCCGCCGTACGGCGCGCGATAGAGCCGCGCAGCGTCGGTAACCTCCACACTTGGCGTCGCGATCCCCCATGTCTGACCGCTTCCTCCTCTACATAGACATCCTTGGCTTCGCAGAGATGACCAGCAAGGAGCCCAGAAAGGTCGCTCGTACATACGCGATCCTAGACTCCCTCAATGTCCATAGGCATCGCGCCTTCAAGACGATCGTGTTTTCAGACACCGTCCTCGTTTACAACCCGAAGCCGGCCCAGTCGGATGACGAGCGAAGCTACTATGTCTGGTACCTAATCGAGTTCGCTGAGGACCTACACCATCGTTTAACGGGCCAAGACGTGTTCTTCAGGGCGATCCTGACCTCCGGAGATTTTTCGCACTACCCGCTTCAGAACATTGAGTGCTTTTTCGGCGCTGCGCTCATCTCCGCCTATTCGCGCGAAAAGTCGATTCCTTCAATCGGGCTCTTTCTCGATGAGAACTGCGCAAAGCACAACGAGTACTTCAGAACTGCGCCCTTTGACGGAGAGTGCAGTTTCGTTTACTTGAATCGATCGATTGAAGGTCTCACCCTGTACACAGGCGACAAATATCCGTTTCGCGACAGAGCGATTGAAGATCAAGCTCCGTTTATGCCTTGGCAAGTTCGATTTCTTCAGGATGTTCACTCAAAAATGCGTTCGCACCGATCACCTCCCGTGCGCGCAAAATTTCTAACCGCTTGGGACTTCTACGCGAAGCGCTATCCTGGCCTTACGCGCGCCCTCGTGGATTCGGACTTCTCGCTGGATGCGATCGCGGGTCCTAAGGCATGGGATTCTGAGGTCAGTGCAATGGAGAAAAGCATCAAGTACTTCAAGCGCATTGGAAGTGGGACTAGCCTCTCTCAGCAGATTGGAAAGACTAAGCCACGCCGCCGGTCGATAGGGTCTTCATCCACGGCGGCAGCGACGCCTCACCCCTCGCTCAAGCGGAGTTCAAAAGGCAGGCCTCCGGGGCCCGCTTAGCTCGAGCGTCAGCCGCACCACTCCGCTTGTCAGCTTTGCCTTGCTGCAGCTTCACCAATCAACGCCCCGCACCCCGCCACCTCCAACACCTCCATCGCAGCTTTCTGGTCAGCCGCACCCAGCGCCGCAAACTCCTCGCGCAGCCACCTGAGGCACTTGCCCTGGTACGGAAACGGGTTCTGCACCCACGCACGCCCGTCTATCTCGGTCTCGACGCGCTCGGCCCCGGCCTTGAGCGCAACCCGTAGTGCCACATGAGAAATGGTGGTTTGCGCCATCGACGAAAGCCGGCAGCGCATTGGGTTCGAGAATCAGGCGCGGTCTTCGGGTTCAATGACGCTGAAGGCTTCGTCGATGCTCGCTTGCACGCGCGCGGTTTCGAAGTGCAGGTTTGATAACGTGCCGAAGCCCTGCATCCACTCCGGCTCCGCATCGCTGGCTGCCACAGGTACTGACTCCATTCAGGCGACTTCTGCGATTCGCGTGATCTTGGCGCGCCGCACCTTGGGTGGGCCGGCCTTCCGGGCTTTCCAAAGATCGTAGGCAGCCTGCTGCCCTAGCCAGGTATCCGCCCTGCCGCCGTTGGCGACCCCTAGCCAACCCTCGATACGCAGCGCCATTTCCGGCGAAATGGCGGCGCGGCCATTGAGCACTCGCGACAACGCGGGGCGGGTGACGCACAGCGCTTCCGCGGCTTCGGTCACGGATAGGCCGAGAGCCGGCAACACGTCTTCACGCAGGGTGTGGCCCGGATGCGGGGGGTTATGCATTTGCGTCATGGTTCGTGCTCCTAGTGGTAATCCCGATAGTCGACCAGCACAGCATCCTGCCCTTCGAAAGTGAATGTCAGACGCCAATTGCCGTTGACCCACACCGAGAAATGCCCTTCATGGTCGCCACCCAGTGAGTGCAGGCGCCAGCCGGACACGTTCATGTCTTCTGATGACTTGGCCAAATCCAGCCGGATCAACTGCCGGCTCAACTTGTCAGCATGGTGCGGCTGAATCCCGGCCTTGCTGCCGCGCTTGAAAAAGCCCTCGATGCCCTTGTGCCGGAACGACTTGATCATTGGCGTAGTGTATAGCGTAGCGTTACGAACGTCAACACCGTTCCCGGCAAGGGACGCTCCGTCAGCGGATCAAATCACTTCGCTGATCAACGCCCCGCACCCCGCCGCGTCCAACACCTCCATTGCAACCTTCTGATCAACCGCCCTCAGCGCAGCAAACTCCTCGCGCAGCCACCTGAGGCACTTGCCCTGGTAAGGAAACGGGTTCTGCACCCAGGCACGCCCGTCAATCTCAGTTTCGACGCGCTCGGCCCCGGCCTTGAGCGCACGCGCGTTAGCGAGCATCAGGGGCACGTAGGTGCGCCCGGCTTCGGCCAGCAGCGCCAGCAGCGTCGGGGGAATGGCATCGCGCGTGATCCAGTCTGCCTCGGTGGGCGCCAGGCCCGAGAGGTCTTCGGTGAGCCAGGTCCAGGTGAAAACGCGCGGCGCCTGTGCCAGGGTGATGGCAGAAGGCGTGGGGTCGAAGTGCGCCAGTTGCGTCAGTTGGCCGAAGACGCCAAAGTCCGAAGCGCCCGGTCGTTTGCCCATCAGGAAGGGATGGTGCGCAAGGTGCGCTTCAAACGCGGCCAGGAAACGCCGGTAGCTTTCTTCGATCACCGCTGCGGTTGTGGGGTTGGAGCCGACGAAATGCAGCCGGCCGATCTGCCGGCTTGAGAACTCGGCCGCACGTTCGGCGGCCACTGCGTCGGTAGTAGCCAGCTTGCGCCAGCTCGGCAGGATGTTGCCGGCCTTGGCCGCATCCGCCGCAAAGTGCCAGCGGTAGTGGAACATGGGCTTGGTGAGCCATTCGTCGGCATAGTCTTCGAGCACGCTGTCGAGAAAGCGGATCACCGGGTCCGGCGGTTGCACGCGCGGCCCGGGGAATTGCGCTTCGAAGCGCCGCAGCAGCGGGGTGGAATCGGTCACCGCTTCGAGCTTGCCTTCCGCATTCGGCAGGTAGAACGTGGGCAGCAGTTCCACCTTGGGTGCGGGCAAGCCATTCAGGCGTGGCGAGCCGGG
>JANLTJ010000229.1:0-62104 GCA_031362885.1 Betaproteobacteria bacterium | reverse complement strand
AGCGTAAACCGGTAACGCCGATCCTCGATCAGTTCGCCGCGCTCACCGTAAGAGCGTTCGCGGAAATGCGCTTCGCCTTCGCGGTCAATGAGCAGCACCGTGGATGCCCGGGTGCCATAGTGCGGAGCTTCTATGAACGCTGCGGAGAGGCGCTTTTCCCAATCCCGGCTGATGCCGGTACTGGGCAGGGCGTGGTCTTCGGCGAGGCTGCGATTGCCCAGTGCCGCCAGCAGCGTTTCAATCAATCGGTCCGGCTTATCGGCAGCGGCAAGCGATTCCGCGAGCGCCCGTTTCCCGAGTTCCACTTTTGACCAGGGTGAATCGAGCAGATGGTTGCTCAAGCCATAGATGCCCGGCGCCAGCAGTATCGGCCCTGCGTCCATGTTGGAAAGATAATGCAGGCTATTGTTATCGCCGGTCAGCAGATTGAAACCCGGGTAGGCATGCTGGTTCGGTTCCACGGACGCGACGTACGCCTGCGCCTCAGAAGGGCCGGCGAGGTAGTCTGCAACCAGCGCGCCGCGTGACCGTGCACCAACCGGCTGAGCGTTGCCCGAGCGAAAATTGGTAACGGCTGCCCAGCGTCCATCGGTGGTCACCGCCAGCCAGGTGCCGCCTTTTCCCAGATCGCGTCCACCCAGAATGTGTGGCATTTCAGGCCAATAGTCGGCCGCTTTTGTGGGCCGCCGGAAATATTCATCGCGATTGGCGGCGAGCACCAGTCGATAGCGCGGATCGGCGCGATACGCAGTCAGTATCAGGCACATGGATATTCAAAGCATTCCATATGGCGCTTCGATCCGGTACCCATTAGCGCACCGAAATCGCATCCCTGTACGGCTTCGGCGAGGCAGTCTTCGAAGCTGGCACCATCGGTCACGTCTTCGTAAATTTCCATCCAGGTCAATGGATCGTCGCGTTTGTAACGCAGGCGGCCGGTGATGCCGGTTCCGGCTTTTACAGCCGCCTGGATGCGTTCCACCAACGGCCGTGCGAGCGCCGGTTGGGCAATGCGATAGTAGATGTAATAGGCCAGCGCCAACGCTTTCAGCCCACAACCGGAGGTAAGGGCGACCATTCCACGCGCTCGCCGCTGGTGGTCTGTACAGCATCACCCGGCTCGGACACGACGGCCAGCAGGGTGCTTCCTTCGCCGGGAATCGACGCCGCATTGAGGACCATGCCGCAGGCCATTTCTGCGCTTGACAGGATATCTCCTGGACTAACCACCCCGAGTGTGCGGCCGAGGCGCAGCTTGCGTTTGACTTCGCCAAGGTAGTGGGTGCGGGCCACGATCTCCTGACCGGTATAGCAGCCCTTGTCGAAACTCACGCCGCCAATATCATCGAGCCCGATCATTTGCGGCAGGAATTGATCCTGGGTTGGAGCGCTAATCCATGGTACGCCGGCCTGGATCTGCACCGCGCTCCAGCATTGCGTGCCGACGGGCAATGCGCGTTTCGCCAGGGATCGCCACAGCGCAGGCATGTCTTCTGCCGTCGCAACAAGGAGAAAATGCTCACCGGGCAGGCGCAGCACGGTGGTGCGCGCATG
Organism: Betaproteobacteria bacterium; assembly: GCA_031362885.1. Classification (GTDB taxonomy): domain Bacteria; phylum Pseudomonadota; class Gammaproteobacteria; order Burkholderiales; family JACQAP01; genus JACQAP01. Next base: position 60,550 of record JANLTJ010000229.1, on the reverse strand, counting down.
GGTACTGATCTCAAGCCGGCCTTGCGGCCACACGCCAAGTTCCTGCTGCAGAACCGCAACCGCCGCCGTGCCGGCGAGACCCAGCATGTGCAGGTCGCGCGCGTGCTCGATTTTCACCTGCGAACGGAGGACGAACTTGCGCAAGCGCTCGGCCACGCCCGGGGCTATGTCGGCTGGAAGCAGCATCAGGTAAGCTTGCGGCGTTGACCAGATCAGAAAGCTGGCGAGCAGACGTCCCTTGGGTGTGCAATAGCCGCCGAACCGGGCGTGCGCGTCAGTGAGCTTGTCGAGATCGCAGGTCAGTTGTCCCTGCAGAAAGGCGTTGGCGTCCCGGCCATGGAAACGCAACAGAGCGAAGTGCGTAAGCGGGGACACCGCCGCAGAGGTGCGCAGGGCCGTGAATTCATGCCGTGGTTCGCCATAGTGAGGCGGTGCCGCGGTGCCGGAGCTTACGACATGGTTCCAGTCGGTCAAATCGCCCATAACATCCTCAATGCCTTGCCGGCGATTATAAGTCGGCGCCGCGCATGCCTGCGGTTTTGCGCCTGCGCATAGGCGCTTCGCGGCTGCTGGCCGGCACATTGCTGCTGGCTCACGGCGTGGCGCTCGCCTGCGCGGTACTGGTGCTCCCGGATTGGTGGATGCCGGTTGCGGCGGGAGCCGCCATTGCGGCAAGTCTGGTTTTTCATGTTCGTCGCGACGCTTTGCAGCGATCAGACCGGGCCGTAACCGAAATGCTGCTTAAAGACGCAGGAGACTGTGAGCTGATACTAAAAGATGGTTCGACGCAAGCTGGGCAGATTGAAGGGTCGACTTTTGTTTCGCCGCTGCTGATCGTTATCAACGTCTCGGTGGAACGCTCGCGCATTGGCCGGTCGGTCATTTTGTTGCCGGATTGTGCGCCGGCCGAGGACTTGCGGCGCTTGCGGGTCTGGCTGCGGCATCGCGCACGCCCGGCGGCCCCCGTCTCAGGGCCCCTTTAGGACCGTGTCGCGGGCCTGCTTCTGCAAGCCCGGATAATCGCGGCTGAAATGCAGGCCGCGGCTTTCGTGCCGCGCCATTGCACTGCGCACGATCAAGTCGGCGGTGGTGACCAGATTGCGCAAGTCCAGTAAATCGGCGCTGACCCTGAAGTTGGAGTAATACTCCTGGATTTCCTCGGTCAGCAGTTTGATGCGATGGCCGGCACGTTCCAGGCGCTTGCTGGTGCGCACGATACCGACGTAGTCCCACATGAAACGGCGCAGCTCGTGCCAGTTATGGGCGATGACGATTTCTTCGTCCGCGTCCGTGACGCGGCTCTCGTCCCATTGCGGCAGGGTGGGCGAGGGTGGTTTTGGCTGCCCGAGTATGTGGCTTGCAGCGGCCTTGCCGAACACCAGGCATTCCAGCAGCGAATTACTGGCAAGCCGGTTGGCACCATGCAATCCGGTATGCGCGGTTTCCCCGACCGCGTAAAGACCGGCAAGATCGCTCAAGCCGTTGCGATCGACCTGGATGCCGCCGCAGGTGTAATGCGCCGCCGGAACGACCGGAATAGACTGGCGGGCAATGTCGATTCCGAATTCCAGACATCGCGCATGGATGGTCGGGAAATGTTCCTTGATAAAGGCGAGCGGCTGATGGCTGATATCGAGATATACGCAATCCAGGCCACGCTTTTTCATCTCGAAGTCAATGGCACGGGCCACCACGTCGCGCGGCGCGAGTTCGGCGCGCGCGTCGTGCGCGGGCATGAAGCGGGTACCGTCAGGTAGCCGCAAGATGCCGCCTTCACCGCGTACGGCTTCCGAAATCAGAAAAGATTTGGCGTGCGGGTGATACAGACAGGTGGGATGGAACTGGATGAACTCCATATTGGCAATGCGGCAGCCGGCACGCCAGCCCATGGCGATGCCATCCCCAGTGGCGGTGTCCGGATTGGTGGTGTACAGATAGACCTTGCCCGCGCCTCCGGTGGCAAGCACCACTTGGTCGGCAGCGACCGTTTCCACGCGGCCGCTTTTTTCGTTCAGGCAATACAGGCCAAGACACCGATCTCCTGGCAAGCCCAGTTTGCCCGAGGTAATCAGGTCCACCGCCATGTGGTGTTCCAGAATCGTGATGTTCGGGTGAGCCTTGATCTTGGCTTCGAGGGTGGTCTGCACCGCATGGCCAGTCGCGTCCGCGGCATGAATCACGCGCCGGTGACTATGACCGCCTTCGCGCGTCAGGTGATAGCCCAGGTCAGCCGAGGCGTCACGCGTGAAAGGCACCCCCTGGCCGATCAGCCATTCGATCGCTTGACGACCGTGCTCGACCACGTAACGGGTGATCTCGGAATTGCACAATCCGGCGCCAGCGATTTCGGTATCGCGGATGTGGTCGGCGGGACTGTCGTCCTTGGCGAGCACGGCAGCAATGCCACCCTGTGCCCAGTTTGAAGCACCGTCGAGAAGTTCGCGCTTGGTCAAAATCCCCACCTTGCGGTGGTCGGCCAGGTGCAAGGCGACGCTCAGACCGGCCAGACCGCTGCCGATTATCGCGACATCAAATCGTTTCATGGGCGCCCCGGTCTGTGCAAGAGCGGCAGTTTACCCGAATGCGGCGGTCGAAAACCGCGAACGAAGGCGGTTTGCGGGCACGCTGAACTAATACAGCCGGACTTTGTCTGTGGGTGTAACTCAATACACCCAGCGTTTCCGGGACCGACCGCTACAGGTATACTTACGCGCCTTTCAAGATGTGCCATAACCAACAATCAGAATATTCGGGAATTAGATGGGCGACCGTGAAGTTGACCAGGCGCTGGTCGAACGGGCGCAACGCGGAGACAAGCATGCCTTCGAGTTGCTCGTCGTTAAGTACCAGCGCAAACTTGGACGCCTGCTTTCCCGGTTCATACGCGATCCTGCGGAAGTGCAGGACGTAGCCCAGGAGGCGTTCATCAAGGCCTATAGGGCGTTGCCTTCGTTTCGCGGAGACAGCGCGTTTTACACTTGGCTGTACAGAATTGGAATCAACACCGCCAAGAACTATCTGGTTGCCATGGGACGCCGTGCGCCAACCTCGACCGAGTTCGATAGCGAAGAGGCGGAAAACTTCGACGACGCGGATCAGCTACGGGATGTCAACACGCCAGAGGCCGAACTGATGACCAAGCAAATTGCATCCACGGTGAACCACGCGATGGATGCGTTGCCTGAGGAATTACGTACCGCGATAACCCTGCGTGAAATCGAAGGCATGAGTTACGAGGATATCGCGACGGTCATGAATTGCCCGATCGGCACGGTGAGATCGCGTATTTTCCGGGCACGTGAAACAATCGCGCAGCAGTTGCGCCCGCTTTTGGATGTTGGCAAGGACAAGAGGTGGTAGACATGGAGAAAATTTCTGCATTCATGGATGGCGAATTGAGCGAATCCGAAAGCACCGGTCATATCGCTCACATCAGGGAAGATGCCCAATCGCGGGCGGCCTGGGACACCTACCATCTGATTGGCGATACCCTGCGTGGCGAGAAAATGGGACTGCCGCCGGATTTCAACGCCAAACTGCATGCCAGACTGGCCGATGAGCCTACGGTCCTTGCGCCGCGTGCGCGCACGGCCCTGAAATCGCGCGTACGCCGGATTGCCCTGCCGATCGCCGCCTCCCTGGGTGGGGTCGCACTGGTTGCGTGGATGGCATTGTTCAACAGTCCATTTGGCCCGCAGAATGAAAACATGGCCCTTGCGCCGCCAGTGATACCGGCTGCCCAGGTCCAACCCGCAGGCAGACCCGCGAGCGCGCAGGTCAATGATTATCTGCTGGCGCACCAGCAATTCTCTCCGAGCACAACCATGCGAGGCGTGGCTTCCTACGTGCGCACGGTTTCGGGACAAGGCATGGAAGAGAACCGGTGAACATGGTACGTCCGGGACTTTGGTTTCCGGCACTATTTGCCCTCACTTTGTCGGGCACCGTCGCGGCGGCCGATGCGCTGCACCAAACTGATGCGATTGCCCTCTTGCAGAAAATCGCGGACGCGGCCCGTAAACTGAATTACGCCGGCACCTTCGTCTATCAGCACGGCGACCAGGTCGAAACTTCCCGTATCGTCCACTTTGTCGAAGGCGAAAACGAGTACGAAAAACTAGAAACCCTGGATGGTCCGCGCCGCGAGATTATTCGCAACAATGACGAGATTCTCTGCTACTACCCCGATGCCAAGATTGTGCGCAGCGACAAGCGCCTGGCCCGCAGAAATTTCCCGGCGCTGCTCCCCGAGCAGTTGTCGGCCCTGACCGAGAACTACGTCATTCGCAATGCAGGATTAGAGCGCATCGGCGGTTTCGATGCACAGGCTCTGATTCTGGAGCCGAAGGATGCGAAGCGCTATGGGCACAAATTCTGGGCAGACATGCATTCCGGATTGCTGCTGAAGGCAAGCCTGATCGGGGAAGGGCACAGTGTTGTCGAACAGATCAGTTTTACGCAAGTCGTGATCGGGGCCGGAGTGACGCGGCAGATGGTGAAGCCCTCCTTCACCATAAGATTTCCGGAGTGGCGCCTCGACCGGTTCGCAACCAACCCGATCAGTGAAGTTGAGTCTGGTTGGATGGTCAAGAGCATCCCTGCGGGCTTCCGCAAGATTCTTGAGATGCGCCGTTCCAAACAGGGCAATTCGGTACTGGTCACGCATTTGGTTTATTCGGACGGACTGGCCGCCGTCTCCATTTTCATCGAACCCGCGCTGACCCGCGGCACTGTCGATGAGGGCCATTCCCGGCGCGGTGCGATTAACATTTTCACCCGCACCATCAATGGCCAGATCGTGACCGTGCTCGGGGAGGCGCCTGCCGCCACCGTGATGCAGATCGCCCAGTCCGTAGCGCCGCGCGACCAATAGTTTTCAGTGACGGTGCACCGCCCTGGTTTGTGCCGGCACATCTTTTCAATACTGGAGGAAATTTTTGATGTTCAGAAAATTAGGTATTTCCCTGTTACTCTGGTTTCCGCTGCTGAGTTTGGCCCAGGTTCAGGGCTTGCCGGATTTCACCGACCTGGTCGAAAAGCAGGGTGCCGCTGTGGTGAATGTGAGTACGACATCCACCGCCACCACCGGTGTCGCGCAACCCCCGGTTCCGGAAGACGATCCTTTTTATGATTTTTTTCGACGCTTTGGTCCGCCTCAGGAGCGCGAATACGAGGCACGCTCGCTCGGATCCGGATTTATTGTCAGCGCCGACGGCTACATTCTGACCAACGCCCATGTGGTGAACATGGCCGATGATGTCACCGTGAAGCTCAGCGACAAGCGGGAATTCAAGGCCAAAGTCATCGGTGCTGACAAGCGCACTGATGTTGCCCTGATCAAGAACGAAGCGACCGGCCTGCCGGCGGTCAAGATCGGTGATCCGGAGAAACTCCGCGTTGGCGAATGGGTATTGGCGATCGGATCGCCGTTTGGCTTTGAAAGCTCGGTTACGGCAGGCATTGTGAGCGCCAAAGGGCGCTCGCTGCCTCAGGAGAACTACGTGCCCTTCATTCAGACCGATGTCGCGATCAACCCCGGAAACTCCGGTGGGCCGTTGTTCAACCTCAAGGGTGAAGTGGTCGGCATTAATTCCCAGATCTACAGCCGCACCGGTGGCTTCATGGGGCTGTCCTTTGCCATTCCCATCGATGTGGCCATGGACGTCTCCAATCAACTGCGAAGCGCCGGGCGCGTAAGCCGGGGACGCATCGGCGTCGTGATTCAGGAAGTCACCAAAGAATTGGCGGAGTCATTCGGATTGCCGAAAGCCTCGGGAGCCTTGGTCAATTCGGTGGAGAAGGGCGGTCCGGCGGATAAGGCCGGCATCGAAGCCTCCGATGTGATCCTCAAGTTTGACGGCAAAGTCGTCACCTCCTCCGTCGATCTGCCGCGCATTGTCGCCCAGACCCGGCCAGGTTCAAAAGTTACCGCTCAGGTCTGGCGCAAGGGCGTGTCCCGCGAAGTCTCCATGGTGGTGGGTGAAATTCCGGAGGAGAAGCTCGCGGTGCGCAATGGGCCACGGGAAAACAAACCGGGCAATCTCGTGGCGCGGCTTGGAATGACCTTGAGTGAACAGGCCAGCAGCCAACGCAAAGAGCTGGGGACGAACGGCGGTTTGCTGGTGGAGGATGCCCAGGGTGCGGCCGCAAAGGCCGGTATTCGTCGTGGCGACGTCCTCATGGCGATCAACAACCAGGATGTAAAGTCGATCGAACAGCTCAATCAGTTGTTGGGTCAATTCGAGAAGGCTCGAAGCGTGGCCCTGCTGATCAAGCGCGGGGATGGCGCGTTGTACGTGCCGCTGCGACTGGACGGCAGCTGAAGTCGGGATGCCGGGGGCTGGGTTTCCCGCGACGCAGGCTGCGAAAGCCGCTCGTGGGCAGGTAAAATCCGTTACAATCCGAGACCTTGGAATTCACTCTTAAAAGGGCACTTTGGTGCCCTTTTTTCTGATGCAGCATATCCGCAATTTTTCCATCATTGCCCACATAGATCACGGTAAATCCACGCTCGCGGATCGCATCATCCAGCTATGCGGCGGACTCTCGGACCGCGAAATGGAAGATCAGGTGCTTGATTCCATGGATCTGGAGCGAGAGCGCGGCATCACCATCAAAGCGCAAACCGCAGCGTTGCGCTACAAGGCGCGCGATGGCAAGGTCTACCAACTCAACCTGATCGACACACCGGGGCATGTCGATTTTTCCTACGAAGTGAGCCGGTCGTTGGCCGCCTGCGAAGGCGCGCTGCTGGTCGTGGATGCATCTCAGGGCGTGGAAGCACAGACCGTGGCCAATTGCTATACCGCCATCGAGCAGGGCATCGAGGTCGTACCGGTGCTGAACAAGATTGATCTGCCGTCCGCCGATCCGGAGCGGGTCATAGCCGAGATTGAGGACATTATCGGCATCGTTGCCGACGACGCCGTGCGGGCCAGCGCCAAGACAGGCGAAGGCGTCGAAGACATTCTGGACGCGGTAATCGCGCGCATTCCATCTCCCAAAGGAAACCCGGACGGGCCGCTCAAGGCCTTGATTATCGATTCCTGGTTCGACAATTATGTCGGCGTGATCATGCTGGTGCGTGTCGTGGATGGCGCATTGCGCCCCAAGAACCGCATCTTGCTGATGTCAAGCAAAGCAAATTTCTTATGCGAGCAAGTAGGGGTGTTCACCCCAAAATCCCAGGCGCGCACCGAGCTTCTGGCCGGCGAAGTCGGGTTCGTCATCGCTGGAATCAAGGAACTCAAAGCGGCCCAGGTCGGCGATACGGTCACTTTGCTGGACAATCCGGCGATAGAGCCGCTGACGGGCTTCAAGGAGATTCAACCACAGGTGTTTGCCGGCCTTTACCCGGTCGAGGCCAACCAGTACGAGGCCTTGCGCGACGCCCTTGAAAAGTTGCACCTCAACGATTCGTCTTTGCGCTACGAACCGGAAACCTCGCAGGCGCTTGGGTTCGGTTTTCGCTGCGGTTTCCTCGGTCTGCTGCACATGGACATCGTGCAGGAGCGTCTGGAGCGCGAATACGACATGGACCTCATCACCACGGCGCCCACCGTGGTGTACCAGATACTGATGCGCGACGGCAGCATGATCGAGATCGAGAATCCCTCGAAACTACCCGATGCTTCCAAGATCGAGGAGATTCGCGAGCCGATCATCACGGCAACCATACTGATGCCCCAGGAGTTCGTTGGGCCGGTGATGACTCTGTGCAACAACAAGCGCGGCGCACAACGCAATATGCAGTACATGGGACGCCAGGTCATGCTGACCTACGAATTGCCGCTCAACGAAGTCGTCATGGATTTTTTCGACAAACTGAAATCCGTGAGTCGCGGTTATGCATCCCTCGATTACGATTTCAAGGAATTTCGGGCCGCCGATCTGGTCAAGCTGGATATTCTGATCAATGGCGATCGCGTGGATGCGTTATCGCTGATCGTGCATCGCTCAAACAGCCAGTATCGCGGACGCGAGCTTGCGACCAAGATGCGTGAGCTGATTCCGCGCCAGATGTTCGACGTGGCGGTGCAGGCGGCCATTGGCGCGCATATTATCGCTCGAGAATCGGTCAAGGCACTGCGCAAGAATGTCCTCGCCAAATGCTACGGCGGCGACATATCGCGCAAGAGAAAGTTGCTGGAAAAGCAGAAGGCCGGCAAGAAACGCATGAAGCAGGTCGGCACGGTTGAGATTCCGCAGGAGGCATTCCTTGCGATTCTGCAGGTGGATAACAAGTAGGCGGCCTTTGTGAGCGCTGACGAGGTGAACGACTGATGAATTTCGCACTTTTGATGCTGATTCTCCTGGCAGTGACCGGAGCGGTATGGCTGCTGGATTACCTGGTACTTGCCAAACGGCGCGATCGTGGCGCACCGGAACCCTGGTGGATCGAGTATCCGAAGAGCTTCTTCCCGATCATCCTGATCGTATTCATGCTGCGCTCCTTCCTGGTGGAACCTTTCAAGATACCGTCGGGTTCGATGATTCCGACCTTACTGGTTGGTGACTTTATTCTGGTCAACAAATTTACCTACGGCATCAGGTTGCCGGTGATCAACAAAAAGATCATGGACATCAATCTGCCCGAGCGCGGCGAAGTCATGGTGTTTCGCTATCCTGAAAATCCAACACTCGATTACATCAAGCGCGTGGTCGGCCTTCCCGGCGATCAGGTCGAGTATCGCAACAAGCGCCTGAGCATCAACGGACAGCTTGTCGAAGTCGAAACGGCAGACGAATACCAGTACACGGACGGTGCACTGAGTTTTGTCAGCGCCCTGCACTTCCGGGAAACGCTGGGTACGCGCAAGCATTCGATTATCGTCAATCCCCAGGCGCCGGCATTGCAGTTAGCTGGCGTCAAGCAATTTCCGCTACGGGATAACTGTGCTTACAATGAACATGAGTTCAATTGCTTGGTACCACCCGGGCACTATTTCATGATGGGCGACAATCGCGATTCGAGTTCCGACAGCCGCTACTGGGGCTTCGTTCCAGAGGGCAACATCGTCGGCAAGGCGTTTCTGGTGTGGTGGAATTTCGGCGCACTGAAGCGAATCGGCAACCGCATCAACTAAGGGGGTGAATATGAACCGTCAACGCGGCGTGACTTTCATCGGCATGATGTTCATTGGCGGTCTGATCGTCTTTGCGGCGATCATCGGCATCAAGCTGATCCCGGCCTATATTGAGTACGCCACCATAACCAATCATCTCCGGGAGATAGCGCGATCGCCCGAGGCAAAGACGGCATCAGTAAGGGATCTGCAAGTCACGTTCAACAAACGCGCGCAAATCGATGGGATCGAGACCGTCAAAGGGAATGATCTTGAAATCGAGAAAGACGGCGGACAGATTGTCCTACGGGCCAACTACTCGACCAAGATCTCGCTCTTTGGCAATTTGAGTGCCTGTATCGATTTTGCCGCCAGTGGCGAGAATTGACCTCGGTCCGAACGGCTTCGCTTCATGCCTGACGGGCCGATTGAGCGCCGGCTGGGTTACCGCTTTGGCGATGCGGCGCTGCTTAAACAGGCGCTGACCCATCGAAGCCACGGTATGCCGAATTACGAACGCCTCGAATTTTTAGGCGACGGTTTGTTGAATTTCGTGGTTGCGCGGCTGCTCTACCAGCAGTTTACTGCGCTGCCCGAGGGGGACCTTTCGCGTCTGCGGGCCGGACTGGTCAATCAGAAGACTCTGGCCGATCTCGCGGCTTCGCTTTCGATTGGCGAGCACCTGAGGCTGGGAGAAGGCGAAGTCAAGAGCGGTGGGTTCCGCAGGCCGTCCATGCTCGCGGACGCATTCGAAGCATTAGTCGGTGCGATTTACCTGGATGGCGGTTTCGCGGCGGCCGAAAAAGTTCTCGGGCAACTTTTCAAACCCTTGCTTGACGCCATCGATCCACAATCTCAAGGCAACAAGGACCCCAAGACGCGCCTCCAGGAGTTGTTGCAGGGCAAGCGCCTCGCATTGCCCCGGTATTCGATACTCGCGGTGGACGGCGAAGCGCACGAGCAGCATTTCCGTGTCGAGTGCGTCATTGAACAGCTCGATATCCGATCTTCAGGTGACGGGCCAACCCGGCGCGCCGCAGAGCAGGCGGCGGCCGAAAGCGCCCATGCGCTGGCGATCGTGCACAAATGACGACCGCTCCGCATCTCACCGGTTGTATCGCCATTATCGGCAGGCCTAACGTTGGAAAGTCCACGCTGCTCAATCGCCTGGTCGGCATGAAAATCAGCATCACCTCAAACCGGCCGCAGACAACACGCCATCGACTCAATGCCATACTGACCGAAGCCGATGCCCAAATCGTATTGGTCGACACGCCAGGGTTCCAGACCGAACATGGCGGCGAGCTCAATCGCCTGATGAACCGCACCGTATCGCGCAGTCTGGATGGCGCGGACGCCGTTTTGTTCGTGATCGAAGCCATGAAGTTTGGCCGCGAAGACCGAAAACTGATCCCGCTGCTGTCCAAGGACGTTCCAGTCATCGTGATCGTCAATAAGATCGACAAGTTGGCTAACAAGGGCGTGCTTCTGCCTTTTCTGGCTGAAATCAGCAAGGTATTCAAATTTGCGGAAATCGTACCGGTTAGCGCTGCCAAGGGAACGCAGATTTCTCATCTTCGCGATATCCTCAAGCCCTATCTTCACGAAGGTCCGCCGCAACACGACGCAGATCAGATTACGGATCGTTCGGAGCGGTTTCTTGCCGCCGAACTGGTCCGGGAAAAATTGTTCCGGCTGCTCGGCGAGGAATTGCCCTATGCCGCGACCGTCGTGGTCGAGAAGTTTGAAATGGCCGGATCAATGCGGCACATTCACATCGCGATTGTCGTCGATAAGGCCAATCACAAAGCGATGGTGATCGGCAAAGGTGGCGAAAAACTCAAGCAAATTGGCACTCAGGCCCGAGTCGACATGGAGAAGTTGTTTGGCGGCAAGGTGTTTCTCGAGCTTTGGGTGCAAATTTCGAGTGGCTGGGCGGACAGTCCCAAGACCCTAAAGAACCTGGGTTACGAATAGTAAGCGGCTATGCAAAATTCAGCCGTAGCCGGCACTTCGGGCGACAAGCAGAAGCGGGACGCACAACCCGCGTTCGTACTGCATACCTATCCTTACCGCGAAACCAGTCTGGTGGTGGAAACCTTTACGCGCAACTTCGGGCGCGTCGGGCTGGTTGCCCGCGGCGCGCGCCGGCCAAGGTCGGCCTTGCGCGGCTTGCTGATGGCGTTTCAACCTTTGCTCCTGTCATGGGCGGGAAAATCCGAATTGCGCACGCTGCACAAGGCCGAATGGCAAGGCGGCATAGCCCAATTGCGCGGTCTGGGGTTGATGTGCGGTTTTTACCTGAATGAATTGTTAATGAAATTTTTGGCCAGGGAAGACCCACACGACAAGCTCTTTGACCTGTACCTGGATGCCATTGCGGCGCTCGCCAGCGATCCGGAGCCGGCCTATGTGCTGAGGAGATTTGAAAAAGGTCTGCTGAAGGAAATGGGCTACGCACTTATTCTCGATCGCGAGGTCAATTCCGGAAACCCGATCGATCCCGGTAAACGCTACACTTATGTCATCGAACGCGGTCCCGTGGCGCTGGATCGTGACACTCAGGCCCCGGTGGAAATTTCCGGCCAAACACTGATCGATCTCGACCTCGACAGTTTCGGCAATGCAACCACTCTTGCGCAGAGCAAATTGCTCATGCGTTACCTTCTGAATCACTATCTCGGCCATCAGGAACTGCACACGCGCCAGTTGCTTCGGGAAATGCAGCAGATATGACCAGATTGAGCGTCAACGTCAATAAAGTAGCGCTGTTGCGCAATTCCCGCCCGCTCGAGATTCCCAACGTGGTGCACCTCGCCCGTCTCGCACTGGATGCCGGGGCGCACGGCATCACCGTGCATCCGCGTCCGGATGCCCGCCACATACGCACCGGCGACGTCGGTGTTTTACTCGAACTGGTTCGCGACCGGCAGCGGGAGCTCAACATCGAGGGCAATCCTTTTCATGGTCTGATGAGTGTGGTGCGTGTCTCGCGGCCTGACCAGTGCACACTGGTTCCTGACGATCCGGGTGCGGCCACTTCCGACCACGGTTGGGACCTGCAACGCGACGGTGACCGGCTGCGCCCGGTCATTGCCGAACTCAAAGGCATGGGGGTGCGCGTGAGCCTGTTTATGGATGCGCAAGAAGATGCGATGGCGGGCGCACATGCGCTCGGTGCCGATCGCGTTGAGCTCTATACCGGGCCTTATGCGCGCGCATTTGGCACCTCTGCCGAGCAAGCGGCACTGCGCCGATTCAAAGCCGCTGCCATGGCAGCGATGCGCAGCGGGTTGGGGGTGAATGCCGGCCATGATCTTTGCCGCGACAATTTGCCATCGTTTCTGCGCCATGTTCCCGATGTGCTTGAAGTCTCGATCGGTCATGCCCTAGTGGCCGACGCACTTGAGTTCGGCATGACGAGAACGGTTGCGCTGTACCTCGACGCCCTTGGTACGAGTAGGCGTACATGATTGTCGGCATAGGCGTGGATATCGTGGACATGAGCCGGATCGAGCGTGTGTTGTCGGAATACGGCGATCTGTTTGTCCGGCGCATCCTTGCACCAGTGGAGCAGGAGGCATTCGCGGCGAGCGCACGCCCGGTCTCGTTCCTCGCCAACCGGTTCGCGGCGAAGGAGGCGCTGTCAAAAGCGCTGGGCACGGGCCTGCGTCGTCCGGTGACTTTGCGCGCGATCAGCGTGTCGAATGACCACATCGGCAGGCCAACATTCGCGTTTCATGGGGCGCTGCCGGACTATCTCGCCAGCCGCGGCGTTGCCCATCATCATTTAAGTTTGTCTCACGAAAAAGGACTGGCATGTGCAGTCGTCGTTCTGGAGCAGTGAAGCCATGAATACAACCGCGGCCCCCGGTTTGGTCATGCTCGATATCGAGGGCAGGCAACTCACCGATGCCGATCGCAGGCGTCTGTGCCATCCGCTGACCGGTGGGGTTGTCCTGTTCTCCCGAAATTACGAATCGCCGCGCCAGCTTGAAGAACTGACCAGTGCCATTCGCGGTTTGCGCCGTCCGCCACTGTTGATTACGGTGGATCATGAGGGCGGACGGGTACAGCGTTTTCGCGAGGGCTTCACGCGCCTGCCGCCGATGCGCGCTCTGGGTGCGGTGTGGGATGGTGATCCGCAACGCGCAAGACACCTGGCGCGGGATGCCGGTTACGTTCTGGCCTCGGAACTGCGTGCCCATGGCATCGATTTGAGTTTTACTCCGGTTCTCGACCTGGACTTCGGCAACAGCGCCGTGATCGGTGACCGCGCTTTTCACTCGCAACCCCGGGCGGTGATTGAGTTGGCCGGAGCACTGATCGAAGGACTGACCCTGGCCGGCATGGCGGCATGCGGCAAGCACTTTCCGGGACACGGGTTTATCGCGGCCGATTCCCACACGGAATTACCGGTGGACACCCGCGGGTTGGCGGAGCTTGAAGCCGCCGATTTGTTGCCTTTTCGCGAGCTGATAGTGCATGGCCTGACCGCGATCATGCCGGCGCACGTGATCTATCCCGCGGTGGACGAGCGCCCGGCCGGATTTTCGACCATCTGGTTGTCGCGAATTCTGCGCACGCAGATGAATTTCCAGGGTGTCATATTCAGCGATGACTTGAGCATGGAAGGAGCCCGGGTAGCCGGCGACATTGTCGCGCGCGCGCACGCCGCTTTTGACGCTGGTTGCGACATGGTTCTGGTCTGCAATCGTCCGGATGCCGCGGATGAACTGCTGAGCCGTTTGCATCGCGAAATGTCCACCACTTCGCAGACCCGCCTTGCGCAACTACGCGGCCGCACCCCGGCCCCGACCCTGACCGCACTCAAGGCGACCGAGTACTACAACAAGGCCAGGGACCATATCGAGCAGGGCGTTGTTGACGGTGGCAGCCGGCTTGCTGCTTCCGTACCGATCGGCGAACGTGGCTGATCACGTCCACCGCCATACCGATCATCGACACCTTCCCGGAGCCAGGGGAATGTTGTTGATCGCCCTGGTGGTCACGCTTGTATATGCCCTGGTCGAATATGTCGCCGGCGTAGCATTGCATTCCCTGGCTTTGATGAGCGATGCCGGGCACATGCTCTCCGATGCCATGGCACTCGGACTGGCGGCATTTGCCGCCTGGGTAGGCGGCCGGCCGGCCGGCGCTCGCCATTCGTATGGATTTGCGCGGGCGGAAGTCGTTGCCGCTTTCGTCAATGGTTTGGCCATGCTGCTGGTCGTTGTAATTATTACCGTTGAAGCCATCGAACGGCTGCTCGATCCTCAGCCAGTGGGCGGCTTCGGTGTGATGCTGGTCGCTTTTTTCGGCTTGCTGGTTAATCTGTTTGTCGTCTTTCTGCTGGGACAGGGGGAGCGCACGCTCAATACCCGCGCGGCAATGATTCACGTCATCGGCGATCTCATCGGTTCGGTCGTTGCGATCACGGCGGGGGCGGTGATCTATTACACCGGCTGGCAGCCAATCGACCCGCTGTTGTCGCTGGTTATCGCAATCCTGATTCTGGCTTCAACTATTCGCTTGTTGCTCGATGCGCTGCATGTGCTGATGGAGGGTGTGCCGCCGGGATTGCGCATGGAAGAGATCGCTGGCGCTATTGGCACCCTGGCCGGCGTGCGCGCCGTGCATGATCTGCATGTCTGGAATATTTCTTCCGGGAAAGTGGCGCTTTCAGCCCATGTGGACGTCGACAACCTCGACAACTGGGCGACTTTGCTTGAACTGGCGCGAAAGTTGTTACAAACCCGTTTCGGCATTGCCCATGTGACCCTGCAACCCGAGCCGTCCGGCGGCATCAATCCCGGTTATCGCGCGCGCGTGAAAATCGTGCCGCAGTCCGACGATCATGCCCATGAGCACGAGCATTAATCCGGGGCAGGGCGACTTTTCCATCGATTGCCGGCGCTGTTCCAGGCTCGCGGACTTCCTTGACGAAGTACGTGCCGATTATCCGCACTATCACGCGAGGCCGGTCGCGCCTTTTGGCGATGCCGCGCCGCGACTGCTGATTGTCGGGCTCGCTCCGGGCATGCACGGAGCCAATCGCTCCGGACGGCCATTCACGGGAGACCATGCCGGTGTGCTGCTCTACCAGACGCTACACAAATTCGGGTTCGCCAGCCAGCCGGAGTCGATTTCCGTCGATGACGGCCTCAGCCTGACGGGTTGCCGGATCACCAACGCGGTGAAATGCCTGCCGCCGGAAAACAAACCGACCGGCGAGGAGATCAAACGCTGCAACGGGTATTTGTCCAGAGAGATTTCGGTATTGCCCACGGGCTCGCTTTTGCTGGCACTCGGGGGCATCGCACACAAGGCCGTGTTGATGGCAAGCGGGGAGAAACCCGCCGCCTTCAAGTTTGCCCACGGCGCGAGGCACCGTCTAAGTAACGGACTCACGCTTTTTGACAGCTATCACTGCAGCCGATATAACACCCAGACTAGGCGACTGACCGCGACCATGTTCGAACAGATTTTCGCCGACATCAGGCGCTTCGAGAGGATGCGCCTGCCGGATAAAGCCTGATGCCCAACGACGATTCCCATCCGTCAACAGCCGTTCAGAGCGCGTTTGATCCGGTCGAAATCGTGGCCGGCCTGCCGAATCTGCCGGGCGTATATCGCATGCTTAACGCGACGGGCGATGTCTTGTATGTCGGCAAGGCGCGTGACCTGAGGAAGCGGGTTGCGTCGTATTTCCAGAAAACGGGTTCGTTGTCGCCACGGATTGGGCTGATGATGAGCCAGGTCCGGGGTCTGGCAACCACGGTCACACGATCGGAAGCCGAGGCTCTGCTGCTCGAAAATAACTTAATAAAAAATTTAAGTCCACGCTATAACATATTGTATAGAGACGATAAATCATATCCATATCTAGTCCTGACCGGCGATCGGTTTCCGCGACTTGGCTTCCATCGAGGCGCCTTGGATAAGGCAGACAGCTACTTCGGGCCGTTTTCAAATGCCGGCGCAGTGCGTGAAAGCATGCGACTGATGCAGAAGATATTCCGGCTGCGCACCTGCGAAGACACCGTGTTCTCGAATCGCTCGCGACCTTGCCTTCTCTACCAGATCAGACGCTGCTCCGGCCCTTGCGTTGGCCTGATCGAGGATTCGAATTACGCGGAAGACGTTCGGAGCGCCGGACTGTTCCTGCAAGGACGGGAGGATGAGGTGATTAGCCGTCTTGAGGAGCGCATGCGGTGGGCGTCTGACGAGCAGGCTTACGAGCAGGCGGCGAGTTATCGCGATCAGATCCGGTCACTATCGAAAGTCCGTGAGACTCAGTTTGTGTCCAGCAGTCACACAATGGATGCCGATGTGGTTGCCCTTGCCAGTTCGGGTGGAATTATTTGTGTCAATCTGGTGGTTGTACGTAGCGGCCAACACCGCGGCGACAAGAGCTTTTTCCCGCAGAATGCCCGCGATCAGGACGAACAATCCGCGCTTGAGGCTTTTTTGGAGCAACACTATGTGGGCCGCGACGTACCCTCTTCCATTATTGTCAACCGCCCGGTCGAATCCAGCGCGCTGGAGGAATTGCTGTCGCAGCAAGCCGCCACTAAGGTCCAGGTCAACGTCAATCCGGCAGGCGAACGCAAGGTCTGGTTACGCATGGCGGAAAAGAACGCCGAACTGGCGATTGCACAGCGCATTTCGGCTCACGCTACGCAGGAGGCCCGGGTGCTTGCCCTGCAGCAGGCTTTGAATCTGGGCGACAGCGTTCAGCGCATCGAATGCTTCGACGTGAGCCATACCATGGGCGAGGCGGCGGTCGCGTCCTGCGTGGTTTACGATCACGCTTCAATGCAACCGGGAGAATACCGCACCTACAACATTGCGGGCATCAAGCCCGGCGACGATTATGCGGCCATACGCCAGGTGCTCGATCGCCGGTACCGCAAGATCGTGCAGGGCGAAGGCCGGTTGCCGGACCTGATACTGATCGATGGCGGCAGGGGGCAGGTGGGCATTGCCGGTCAGGTGCTGGCTGAACTCGGACTAAGCGACCTGCCAATGATCGGCATCTCCAAGGGAGAAGAGCGCAAACCCGGTCTGGAGCAACTTATTTTTCCCGACCGCAACGAGCCCATGCAACTCGCCGCCGATAATCCGGGATTGCACCTGATTCAGCAAATACGCGATGAAGCCCATCGATTCGCCATTACCGGTCATCGCAACCGGCGGTCAAAGTCCCGTAATCGGTCGTCGCTGGAGGAAATTGCCGGGGTGGGCGCCAAGCGCCGGCAGCGTCTTTTGTCGCGCTTCGGCGGGCTGAAAGGGGTCAGCTCCGCCAGTATCGAAGAGCTTGCGCAGGTGGAGGGTATCGGGCGGGAACTGGCCGAGAAGATCTACCAGCAGTTACACTGACACTCCATGCCGCTCAATTTGCCGAATCTTGTTACCTGGTTGCGCATCCTGATGATCCCGCTTCTGGTTGGGGTGTATTACATGCCGCACCAGTGGATCGCCGATCACGACAAGAATCTGGTTGCCACGCTGATATTCAGCTTTGCGGCCATAACCGACTGGCTCGACGGCTACCTCGCGCGCATTCTCAATCAGACCTCGCCTTTCGGGGCGTTCCTGGACCCGGTTGCGGACAAACTGATGGTGGCCACGGCGCTCATCGTTTTGGTCTGGCTCGGACGGGTGGAAGTTTTCATCGCGGCCATCATCATAGGTCGCGAGATAGCGATCAGCGCCTTGCGCGAATGGATGGCGCGCATCGGGCGCAGCGCGAGTGTCGCGGTTTCCTTGCTGGGAAAAATCAAGACGGTTACGCAGATGACCGCGATAATCCTGTTGCTCTATCACGATCAAGTCTTCGCGCTTAGCCCTTATGCAATCGGTAGTTTCCTGATCTATATCGCGGCGGTGCTGACGTTGTGGTCGATGGCCTACTATCTGAAAATGGCACTACCGGAATTGACCAGAAAAGAGTAGGGCATGGCCCGTTGCCTTGACAACAGGGCAAGCGGCCATATAATGCCGATTCGGTTTTTTTGCGCGGGAATAGCTCAGTTGGTAGAGCGCAACCTTGCCAAGGTTGAGGTCGGGAGTTCGAGCCTCCTTTCCCGCTCCAGACTACCAAAGGGGAAAACGCGCCATCGCCGTTTTCCCTTTTTAGTTTTTGCCGTGGCTTCGGGTTTAGCGGATTTGTGCCGGTTGGATTTGACCTATGCCGGCACCGGAACTGCACGCGGCTCCCGGATACGCAGCCGCTTTCCGGCTGTGCGCCCACCCTGGCGGGGTGGCAGAGTGGTCATGCAGCGGCCTGCAAAGCCGTGTACGCCGGTTCGATTCCGACCCCCGCCTCCATTTTCATAAAACGTTTTTCGCAGCCCACTGTTGCCAACGCCAGGTGTCGGCGCACATCGCGTCGATGCCGAGTTGCGCCTGCCAGCCGAGCACTTCCCGCGCCAAGGCAGGGTCGGCATAGCACTGGGCGATGTCTCCCGGCCGACGGGGGACGAATCGATAGGGCACCGGCTTGCCGCTCACGGCGGAAAAGGCCTTCACCATGTCGAGTACGCTGTACCCTTGTCCCGTTCCCAGGTTTACGACCAGCGCGCCGGGGCGTTCGCGCAGTGCCTCCAGGGCGGCGAGATGACCGCGCGCCAGATCGACAACATGAATATAGTCGCGCACACCGGTGCCATCCGCGGTCGGATAGTCGTTTCCATACACCGACAATTCCTTCAGCTTGCCGGCTGCCACCTGCGCAACATAGGGGATCAGATTATTGGGTATCCCGTTGGGGTCCTCTCCGATCAAACCCGAAACATGGGCGCCAACCGGGTTGAAATAGCGCAGCAGTCCGATATGCCATGTGGAATCGGCTCGCGCGACGTCGCGCAGGATATCCTCAACCATCAGCTTGGTGCGGCCATAAGGACTGGTTGCCGACAAGGGAAAATTTTCGCGAATCGGAACGGACGCAGGGTCTCCATAAACCGTGGCCGAAGACGAAAAGACCATCGACTTGACGCCGGCTTCCATCATGCATTCGAACAAGACAACGCTGCCCGATACGTTGCTGTCGAAATACTCCAGTGGTTTTGCGACCGACTCACCCACCGATTTCAGTCCCGCAAAATGGATCACCGCATCGAAGCGATGGGCGGAAAACAGCGTCCGCAATGCGGCGCGATCCCTGATATCCATCTGTTCAAACCCGGGACGCTGGCCGGCGATCTGTTCGATGCGATCCAGCACCGAGGCCTTGCTGTTGCAAAGGTTGTCTATGATGAAGACATGGTGGCCGGTCGCGATCAGTTCGACTGCGGTATGCGAACCGATATAGCCGGTTCCGCCGGTAATGAGAATTGATGGCTTCAAAATAACGTTGTATTAAGGCTACGTTGATAAGAAAGCATTGGTGGAGCATATCATCGCAGTTCACAGGCTCCAATGATCCAGGCGCCGCTTCCTGAAACTCACTTTACACATGCAACGCAGACCCCTTGGCCGCAGTGGCATTGACATTCCGAGAATCGTCCTTGGCGGGATGTTTGGTGACACCGTTGCTCGCGAAACCGAGCTAAGGCGGGCGCTGGATTACGCCCTGGACTGCGGACTGAATGCGATCGATACCGCGCCCTTGTATGAATTCGGAGCCGCCGAGCGGGTACTGGGGCGCCTGCTCAAAGGACGTCGGGAGCAGGTCTGCCTCATGACCAAGGTGGGTCTGCGCTGGGACGGCGACTGGGGGGATATCCTGTTTGAGGCTCGCCTTGACGGGCGGTCCATCGCAGTCAGGCGCGACTCGCGGCCCGAAGCGGTGCGGCGCGACGTGGACGAGAGTCTTGCCCGCCTTGGCTGCGACACGCTCGATCTGGTCCAGGTTCACCACCTTGATCGCCATACGCCAATTGCGGACACGATGGGGGAATTGCTGCGCCTGCGCGAAGAGGGGAAGCTGCGCGCGGTTGGAGTATCGAATTTCAGCGAGTTGGAATTGGTCGAGGCGCAACGGGCTCTCGGCGCGGTGGCACTGGCGTCGATACAAAATGAGTACAGCCTGCTGGAGCGCTCTGCAGATCGCGAGCTTTTGGCCCGGGCGCGATCGGACGATGTGGCTTTTCTCGCCTATTCGCCACTGGCCCGTGGAGTGCTCGCCGGCCGAATGCTCAAGCAAACGCTGCCTGCACATGATGGACGACGATCCGGGGCATTGTTCCAAGCGCGCAACCTCAGGCATATCAACCGCGCGCTCGAAGAAGTCCTGGACCCGATTGCCAGGCGCCTGGGCGCGGGTCTGGCTGAGGTTGCGCTGGCCTGGGTCATTGCCCGGCCGGGCGTTACGGCCGCCATCGTCGGTGCACAGAACGAAGAACAGGTTCGCAGTGCGATCATCGCGACAAAACTTGAACTGACAGAGGTTGAAATCGCAACTCTTGCCGATGTTTTTGGTGCGCTGCCTCTGGACTTTCGCGCCGGAATTCCGCTGATTCAGAGAATCAACTCAAAGCTGCGACGCGTGGTACGAAAAATTTTGCGAAGCTGATCGAAAGGTGTTCGAAGCGAACCGAAAAGACGGGAGATCAAGGACTAAAACCCGTGACGCTGACTTCATTTCCGTGATTGTAAGTCGGGCCTTTCTGAAAGTTTGACCAGTGATTGCTGCAAGATTTCTGCGAGCCGCTCCTGCGCCCAGATCGGGCTGAGAATATGATCGGTACTGGCAAGGATCTCATGCCGGAATCGACCACTTGCTTCCAGTTCTTGCCGGACCGGCTCAATGGCGTCCCGGAATCTTTCGAATCCATCGCCGGAAGCACGACCCACGCAGACGATATCGACTTTTCTTTGCGTTAGCTTGCAAAGCCAGTCGCCCAACTGGTCCGCGGCTCTGGTTTGTTTCGGCGACATCCCGAGGAATCGACGAATCGCGCGCCAGCTTCGCGCGAAATTGCGTTGACGGCGAGCAAAAAATCCAGCGTTGGCGACCAGTGACGCTCTCGTATCCCAGCGCAGAAGATCCAGCAGCACCAATGCCGATACGCGGGAATCGGAACGCGCTGCATGAAGCGCCTGAAACGCTCCGGCACAAAGCCCGCATACCAGAATGCGGTTGCCTCGTCCCCTGGATTCCAGCAGGTCGATCGCGGTCTGCAGGTCTTTAACCGTGTCTCTCTGGTAAAGCCGATTCAGGTCGTTCGGTCGCAGCGGTGCGCTGTCTCCAAGTCCACGAATGTCAAACCGCAACGTGGTGACACCCCGGAGCGCGGCGTTGCGGGCCCATTCCACATGGTTGCGATTGATGCCAGTGCGATGATTGTTGCCGCCGTTGACAAGCAAAAGGGAAACCCTCTGCACGTCCTTTGCCGCAACGGCACCATGACTAAGTACCCCGAAAAGTCCCCGATCCTTGTCGAATCGCACGACCTCCTCGGTGACCGTGTTATGGTTGCTCGCAGCACGAGAAACCGCAGCAACCGGCCGTAATGGCAGAGTCTCAGTTTGTTTTCGGGCAGATCTGCCCGCGCTATTTTCGACCTGATCCAGCCAGCGGATTGCCTGCTGAATCAGGATGTCTGGCACCGCTTGTTTCGTCACCGAATCTTCCGAGATCAGACCAACCGGACGGTCGAAGTGCACATGTGCGCCGGATTCGGAAAGATGCGATGCGAGCTGGTCTTCCGGTGAATCCTGATCCCACGCGATGATCCGTGCATCGCGGCATATCTGGTCCTTGATATCGAGCAGCCGGATCGATTCCATACGTTCACGGGCTGCGGCGTTGTACAGGAATCCGATGAATTCCTGGTCCCCCGTCTGCGCGCATTTTGGCGTAAGCGCTGCCTCGTTGGCGTTCACGATCTGGTGCAGGGCACGCTCGCTGCGCAGAAATGCGCTCCCGCTCAGGTACGGACCCCAGAGCAGAAGTGCATTCACTTCGGGGCGCGATGCGGCGAAATGTGCCGCCAGGGTGCCGCCGAAACGGGCACCGAATAGCGCGAGGTTCCTGGCGCCGCTGCGGCCAAGAAGATAGTCAGAAGCGGCATTTAAGCCGGAAATCCAGTTCTCTGCCCAGCCCGGATCGCGCGGTGATCCAGATGAGTCGCCCGTGCCTGCGTAATCGAAGCGCAGAGTGGGATAACCCGCGTAGGACAGTCGTAGTGCGAGGTGCCGGTATGCGAGGTGAAGATTCATGCGCTCTGAACCGAGTGTCTCGCACAAAAGTACCGCGCGGCGTTGCGCCGGCCCGCGCGGCGGGTGGAAGCAGCAAAACAGCGGACCGCCCGCGGAATCGATCCATCCCGCTTCGCCCGACTGCTCCCAGGCGAGTCGTTCCGCGTTGCTCCAGAGCTCATGTTTCATCGAGTATCGCTCCGCGGTCCCAAGGCCGAGGCGCTTCCGGCACGCCCGGCGATAGACAACTTCTCATTGGTATTCAGCGCACCGATCGACACATGAAAATCGCCAACATCGCCATGGCCCCGAATTTCGACGCATTTTTGCATGCCCGGTACAAGATGGAAATAGTTGTCGTTCGGGATTCCACCCTGCACATCGAGTACAACGGTTTGCGCGAACTGTTCAGTTGTGATCAACAGAATCTCGCCCTGCGTTTTGCTTTCCTTCCATTGGGCTTCGAGTCCGATTTCGCCGCTGGGCAAGAGGCCGAACTCAAGCGGAAGGTGGATCGCATGCGCTTCGCATTCTGTCGTCCCGGAATAAAAATGAATCAGGGCAAGTGCGATATCGAAGCCTCTGGGGCCAAAACGATAGGCATGGCCCGAATCGATAAAGCCGCCGATCAGCGCATCCACCGAAGAACTGAAGCTGGAGCGTGGCAACACCACCAGTTTCGTTATTTGCCGTTGCACCTGGATCCCGTTTATCCGCATGAGGCGGATTTCCAGGTCGGCTTCAAGGCGGGTTTCGCGGTCGTTGAAAATGACCACCCGTAGCCCATTCAGGCCGTCGTCGACGATCGATACCGCGACCGGGGACCAGGCGCGCTTCAATCCGAAGTAGGCGGATTTTGGGCGTCCATCCGCGTCGACGACACCCCATCCGGCGCAGTCCCAGGGGTCGCGATGCAACCAGACCAGCGCGCCATGGCATCCCGACGCCGGATCGCGCCACATGGTCTGAATCCGGTGCATCAGATCCGCGCTTGTTGCGCGGCAAAGCGCGGCATCCAGCTCCGGATCCTGGCGCGCCTGCCCGGCGGCCTGGTTGCCGAAGAGCGTGGCCACATAGTGCTGCGTAATGTCCCTGAAGTTCCAGTCCGCTCCGCGGTCCTGTGGTATCCGCGAAGCAGGCGTCTGATCGGCGCCGCTATCCCTGCCCACATTCGACAGTCCGAGACATTCGGTCATGAAACGCGGTCGCGCCAACAAGGCATCGGCCAGCGGACGGCGATACGCGCCGACCCCGAAGTAGTGACTGGTGCCGGTGCTGACATGAAACGGGAGTTCACCGCCGCTTGGTGTGCTGGGCCAGTAGGGGACATCGGGCCGGAACTCGTGACATAACGCCGGAATCAGTTCATCGAACAGCGGGCTAGCCCAATTTTCGGGGGACAGCCCCAGCATGGCGGGTTGCTGCTGTCCTTCGCTGTTTCCGCAAAGTATGGCAAGGCAGGCACGAGATTGCACGCTTTGGAGAAATTGTTCGACTTCACTGCGAACGCAAGTCATGAATGCCGCGTCGCCGATGGGGTAGTCGAGTGTCGCGAACATGAAATCCTGCCAGACCAGTATTCCGAGTTCATCGCAGATCTCATAGAAAACGCGGTCTTCGTAAACCATGGAACCAGAGATGCGCAACATATTCATGCCCGCATCCCGTGCCTGCTCGAGGGCGGTTCGTGTTGCCGCAGGCGTGGTGACGAGAGTCAGCGGATCGACCGGGGTCCAGCAGGTTCCGCGGCAGAAAATCGTCTGTGCATTGATGGTCAACGCGAAGTCCGGACCGGGGGGGCCGGTCAATTCGATACTGCGGAATCCAATCCGGTCCAGAGCAAGTTGCGATTTGACCTGCGCTTGAGTGATATGCAGGGTTAGCGGATAGAGGCGCGGGTGGCCGTGGCTATGCGGCCACCACGGCTCAATGCCGTCTACGCGCACCCGACCCGTGACCCGCGTACCGTTGGAACCGGTACTGGCGCAGTCCAGAGGCAATATCTGGCCTGCAACTTCCAGCGACACGGCCGTTTTTCCACCGGCGCCTGCGGGCGACTGGAGTTCGATATTGACGTCGATCCAGCCGGCAGTCCCCTGAAAAGACGTCATGATCTTTTTTTCGCTGCACCACATCCGATCCGAAGGGCTGACCACGAGTTCGACTTTGCGCCAGGGGCCGACCGGGGCGAGCGGCGGACACCAGGAAGGCATGCGGCCTAACAGCGTTGTTCGAACAAAGCGCAGATTGCGATTCTCGACGAGTGCGGTGCGCCAACGGCCTCGCGGCCGCTTCAAATTCAGTACGGAATTGAGCGCGCGAAAGCAAATCCACAATGCATTTCGCCGGGCCAGGCGCTCGGTGATGTCAAATGTCGAACGAACAAACATGCTTTCCGACGTGCCGAGGAGGGCGCCGTTGAGCCAGATCTCACTGATCGTTGCGAGCCCGTGACATACGAGGGTCGCCTGGGATGCTCCTGGATGTGCGAAGTCAAAGTTGCAGCCGAACCAGTAGTCGGCGTCATCGAGATTTTCCAGCGCTGCAAAATCAAGTGTCCCGGTGTCGCGAAGGCTCGACGCCACCGTGCCAGGAACCGTGGCTGGTAGCCAGTCTCCTTCAAGCGCGTCCAGTGAGTCCGGTGTGTGGTGCGAGCCGGGTGCGAAGCGTCTGAATCGCCAACCGTCGCACAGCGGCGCTCCGTGAAGATCTGCCGGGAAGTGATCGGCAGCGCCCGCATTCATACCGTCAACCGTCGTTCAACCTCTTCCATGCCCTGATCCCAGGCCGCCGACATATCCCGGAAGGTATCGCCCAGATCTTTCAGACGCCCGGAATGTACGATGCGCGCCATCTTCAAAACCAGCATGCTGGCCAACGAAGAGATTCGCCCAAAGGCGGCGGCCCCGTCATTCCAGCCGGGGTCCTGTTGCGCCAGCCAGCGCAGGTAGTCTGCCGTGAAGCCAAAGCAGGAGCCGCACTGGCGGATGGTCGCGAACGCGTAGAGATCAAAAGCTTGGGGCTGCTCGGCTATGAGTTGCGATAGTTGATCGCCAACCGCCTCGGCGTAGCGCGTGATCGGGTTGGTCTGGGGCCGGCGGGCCAAGTGCGTGGCTGCCAGTTCCAAAGAGATATTGCGCAGATCTGCCAGATCCCGCCGGACGACGCGATCCAGTTTCGCGATTTCGCAATACGGAGGGAGGCTCTCCGGTGCCGCGGGCGGGTCCAGACGGAAAATCCCGCGATAGTCGGCGCCTTCCAGTTCGTAAACGCCGCGATTATGCAAATAACGCAGGGATTGACGCTGCGCATTGATTGCCTGAATTCCGATCGTCGTCTTGGAATGGATTGCCTGGTAACCCCGTCCGCGGGTGTCGGGGAGATAATAGGCATCCATTTCGACCATCGGAATGCGTCCGCGCGCAACCTGTTCGACGCAGTGCGCAAGGAGGTCGCGCCAGATATTGAGTTCCTCGACCTCGAGTCCGTATAGACGGAACAGATCGGACAGTGGCGGCTTGTAAAAAGTCCACTGATCGCCCTCGAAATCGCTGGCGAGCGTGAATGGCAGAAGCGGGGCGACTTCAAGTCTCGCGGCGTGAAGAATTTCTATCCAGAGATCAACGTAGCAATTGGACTCCGGCCAGTCGCGATCAGCAGCATGGAAAGGGTGGTGCTCCAGTGGGATAGTAGCGGAGGCCTGCACCGTACCCACCCTGTTCTGGATTACAGGCAAAGGGCCTGGCGAACCGTCGCGGGCCAGCGAGCGAGATCAAATCCGTGGGCCTTGATCAATGCAAGGCTGGTTCGCTCGAGACCAAAGCCGATACATGCCGTATGCGCGAACCCGCCATCCGGCAGGCGAATATCAAATATCTGACTGAATTTCTGTCCGTGAAGATTGAACGAGGCAATCGCCGTCGGTTCGCTCTCGGAAGTAATCGGAACCATGATCTCGTACTTCGCGGCATCCGCGACCTGGTTGGCGGCGAGCAGTCGCCCGCCACGTCCAAAAAACGGGTCGGACGCGACCTCAAGCGCAACCCGCAGACCGAGCCGCGCGAGCAGTTCGACAGCACGGCTCATCCACGCCTCCCGCCATGTTCTAACGCCGGTCGTATCCGCGATTCGAACATTCTCCCTCATGCGAAAGCACTGAAGCCTGGCAGGGTCTTCGGAAGGTTCCGCGCGAAACACGTAGGAAGAAAGATTGAAGAGTCTGCCACCCTCGGGAAGAATCCCGGTACAGGTTGGGTAGACCGGGTAGCAAGCCGCGGGGCAGAGCGTGAGGGGCATCTGTTCAAGAAACTCGCCCCAATCTCCGCCCTGTTCGGCCCGCTCTACGATCCTTTCATGGCTGGCCCGCGTCGTGCGAAAACTGTGTATCGACCCGCATAGCTCGGGAAAAGACTCCATGTACGCAGTTCGCCGGATGATTTCGCGATCAACAACCGGAGGAAAATAGATCTTCTCCGCGTCTTGCTGGTTCGCGATGTCCACGACCAACTGATCGATTCCGTTAACGATCGATTCAAAGGCTTCTGTGCGCCCGAACACACCGCGCACACCAGTCGGAATCCAGAACCCGTGCTCAATCAGACCGCTGGCAAATCGCTGTTGTTCTGACATTGTCAATTACCCGGACCAGCCGCTCTTTCAGCGCCCCTTGTAAACGAGAAGAAGATCTGCGTTTGTCCTGCGAATGCGGTCATTGTTGATCATGAGCGGCGCTGAATGTGCATCACGCAAGTGACGCCCAAGGCTGAACTCGCCCTCATTCTTGTAACTTGCAATGCCGCATATTTGAATCGCGTCGCTCACGATCCGGATCACATCCTCGGACGCGGCGAGCTTCAGGTAATTCATGCGCAGCGCCGCGCTAATATCTGTCGTGCTGTCGCAAATCGCGGACGAATTTACTTGCGCATGGTCGTGAATCGCGGATTCCAACCGGGCCCGCATGCCATCCAGCCGGATTGCCAGTGCCGCGAGATTAATACCGCCATTCGTGGCGCTGTCGGCATCCTTTCGCCCACGGATCTGCGTCATGCGGCGCGCGCAATCAAACGCGTCCGACGCGATGCCAAGCCAAACTGCTGCCCAGAGTATGTGGGAGAAGGGGACCATGGTGGCGCTCGCAATGATGCGGAAAGGCGCGGGAAGAATCTGCCACGCCACGCCAGTGCCGATTACCGTGGCCGCAGGACTGCATGTCCCGCGCATTCCGAGCGTGTTCCAGTCACCAACCTCTTGCAGGGAAAATTGTCCCTTGCGCAGCAAGACCAGAACCTGGTCACTCGGCGCGGCATCGCTCCCGCGTCTAAGCGTCACCAGCAGATCATCGGCCTGTTCGCAGTATGAAATGGTTGTGGCGGCCTTTTTTATCGCAACAGCCGCTCCGCTCGGTATTACGGCGGCGATGCTCCGGCGCAAATCCCCACCGGTGCCGACTTCCGAAGTCACTGAAGCGATCAGTCGTTGCCGCTCAACCACATCGCGAAGGTATTCTGCGAGTTCGGGGACGTCTGCGCGATGTTCAACAATTGAGGCAATCTGTATCTGGTGCATCGCGAAGATCATCGCGCTCGACGCGCAGCTTCTTGCGAGCGAAGTGCACATCGCCGCCAGCGTTTCGAGGTTGCACCCTCCGCCGCCGTATAGCCTCGGGATTCCAACGCTCAGTAGCTTGGCGTTTTTAAGCGCCTGGATCGTTTCAACCGGAAACCGCGCCGCATGATCGACTTCCTCCGCGTGCGGCGCGGAAACGGCGGTCGAAATGCGATCAACATGCGCACGCATAGTATCTGGCTGAACCATGTCGCTCACCGGGGCACTCTCAGTCTTTACGTGAGACATTGGCGTCTCCGTAGGTAGCGGTGTCGAGAGATCTTGCACTAGCGTTCCGGCAGCAGTTTCTTGATGGCGATGGCAATGCTGGAGATCTGATCAAATATTGATCGTTGAAGCATTGAATCCGGGAATTCGATGTCGAACCGGTCTTCCAGTCCGAGCATGACTTTTACGGTCGCGTGCGAAGTCATTCCTGAGTCATACAGACTCTGATTTGCCGCGACCGATTTAACATCAATTGGAAGTTGTGCCCGCGCGGCGAGTACGTCGCGAACTTTGCTTTCTATTTCCTCATGAGTCATGGGCATGTATTGCCAGCGAATTTCATTTTGAGTCTCGGCCTGAGCGTTTTAGTTTACACGCGCCAATGATATGGACTATTGATATGCGTTTTATCTAGGAGCCGGGGTTGCCAGTCAAAGCATCATCCCAGAAATTCTTGAGGGCACCCAAATAAGGCTCCCCCACCTTTTCCGTGAAGCCGACATGGTCCATTTGTTCGAATATTATCTTTTCCGTGCGCACAGAGGAAGCCCGCAGGCGCTCTGCCATCTCCAAGGGGATCGTGTGATCTCTGCCGCCTGATATTATCAGGGTCCTGCGGTCCCCCATCTTTCCGAGTGCCTCTACCGTATCGAGCGACGATACCGGGACACCAGCCCAATAGGTCGCAGCGACTGCGAGATTCGCGAGACCCGGGACGCGATGTCTGAAACCGTGGCGCAACTGGTCGGCGTTGTTGGTGTAAGAGGCAACCAGCACCAGTGCCGACACCCTGGGATCCGCCGCCGCCGCGCGAGCCATCAAGCAGCCACCCGACGAATAGCCATGGCCGCCAATTCGTGCGGGATTGATGCCGGGCCGGGATTGCGCGAAATCGACAGCGAGCCGGATAGATTCCAGAAATTGATCGCCCCAGACCCGCCGGCCTTCGCTTTCCCCATAACCCGGAAGGTCGATCAATATTGCCCCGTATCCGGCTCGGCTCAGCGCCTGCGCTTCCGGCAGCATACTGAGAGCCGTTCCAGGGCTCCCATGGGCATAGAGAATAACCGCCCCATTCTGACTTGGCAGATAGAATGCGCTCTGGCGGGCGCCATCCGCAAGCGTCCAGCCGATTCGCTCGGTGACATTCAAGCCTCGCGCCAGCAGTGCACGTCCGTCCTCGGTGGCCGAGTAAGGCGTTGGGACATAATCCGCCATCACAGCCCGAACAACCCGAGCTCCAAGGTAAGCCCAATAGCACAATCCAAGCAGTAAGACAGCGCCGCCAACGGCCATGATGAGCCGCAATGACCGACCCGAGCTCCGGCTATTCGACTTTGCAATTCGTATCACATCGCTCCATGGCTCTGTAACTCTTGCGATATGTCCGTTCGGTAGTTCAACCGACCGACTCTTTTGGCTTGAGAATATGGCCGCGAGGATTGTATATCAGTCGTCATATTCTGCCGAGTCTGTGGACTAAAACCTTTTAGCTTTCACGGGGAGGGGGAATGGCGCTTCAAGAATTGAAAGAATAGCGTCGGATATCGAAAAACCGGCATAATAGGCGCCGCTTGATGAGCTGGTAACCGGGCGAAAGCCCATTATTATCGGCATGATGGCAACACACCGGAATAGTTTGGAGTACTCATGGCGCACGAAGACCTGAATCGAATCCAGGCGATTGAAGGATCCTCAGACCGGGCTTTTGGCTTGGTATTTGCGGCGGTTTTTCTGATCATCGGCTGTTGGCCTCTGATACTAGGAGAGCTGCCGCGCTGGTGGTCGCTGGTCGTATCTGGCGGGTTCGGCATTATCGCCCTCTGGAAACCGGCGCTGCTTGCCGCCCTTAACCGGCTATGGATGAAGTTCGGCATTCTGCTTGGAAAAATCGTCAGTCCGATTGCATTGAGCATCCTTTTCTACGGTGTTGTTACCCCGATCGGTGTGATGATCCGCATAGCTGGCAAGGATCCGTTGCGGCTGAAGCGTGATTCCAATGCTGATTCATATTGGATAGCGCGCGATCCTCCGGGCCCTCCGCCCGATTCGATGAACAATCAATTCTAGGATATCGAGATGTCGTTTCTCAAAGAACTTTGGGCATTCATGCGTGCCCGCAAAAAATACTGGCTGTGGCCGATCATCCTGGTGATGGCTCTGCTGGGCGTGCTGATCGTGCTGGCCCAAGGCTCGGCCATAGCACCATTTATCTACACGCTGTTTTAAGAGGTATATCGAATTGCGTATTCTGGGTATCTCCGCGCTTTATCATGATAGCGCTGCGGCATTGGTCGAGGACGGCACCATCGTTGCCGCGGCACAGGAAGAACGTTTCTCGCGCAAGAAGCATGATTCCCGGTTTCCTGAACATGCAATTCGGTACTGCCTGAGCGAAGGCGGTATCGGGATGCGCGACGTGGACCGGGTTGTGTTCTACGACAAACCGTTCCTGAAGTTCGAACGACTGCTGGAAACCTACCTGGCTTTCGCGCCGCACGGCATCCGGTCTTTTGCGATGGCGATTCCGCTCTGGTTGCGCGAAAAATTGTTTTTGAAAGATTTACTGCACAAGGATTTCCGCAAACTCGATGGCGGTGAAGGCTGGAACCAGCAGCTTCTGTTCAGCGAGCACCATTTAAGTCACGCCGCCAGCGCCTTCTTTCCGTCGCCGTTTGAAGAAGCGATCATTTTGACGATGGATGGCGTGGGCGAATGGGCCACAACTTCCGCCGCGATCGGGAGGGGAAACCGTCTCGAAGTGATCAAGGAGATCCACTTCCCGCATTCCCTGGGCTTGCTGTATTCGGCGATGACTTACTACACCGGATTCAAGGTTAACTCCGGCGAGTACAAGGTTATGGGGCTGGCACCCTATGGAGAGCCCAAATACGCGGACCTGATTTTCAAGCATCTGATCGATGTCAAGGCGGACGGATCGTTTCGGCTGGACTTGTCGTATTTCAATTATTGCACCGGCCTCACCATGACCAACGGGAAGTTCGACGCGCTGTTCGGTGGTCCGCCCCGAACGCCCGATCAACTCCTGACTCAGCGGCATATGGATCTGGCTGCGTCGATTCAAGCGGTGACCGAGGAGGTCATGCTGAGATTGACGCGATCGCTGCGGAAGGAAACCGGTATTCCGAATCTTTGCCTGGCCGGTGGCGTGGCACTTAATTGCGTGGCGAACGGGAAGATATTGCGCGACGGGCATTTCGATCAGATTTTTGTGCAACCGGCCGCCGGCGATGCCGGTGGAGCCCTGGGCGCGGCGTTGGGTGCTTACCATCTGCAAATGGGCCAGAAGCGGCAGGTCAACGGCGACGCCATGCGGGGTTCTTATCTGGGGCCAGTCTTTGCGCAGTCGGATATCGAAAGCAGGCTTCGGATCAGCGGCGCCAAATTCAAAGTGCTGGAAGATTCGGAACTAGTCGAGGCTTGCGCGGACGATTTATCCCAGGGTAAGGCACTTGGCTGGTTCCAGGGGCGCATGGAGTTTGGTCCGAGGGCTCTGGGAAATCGCTCGATTCTCGGCGACCCGCGTTCGCCGACCATGCAGAAGACCCTCAACCTCAAGGTCAAGTATCGCGAGTCGTTCCGGCCGTTTGCACCTTCGGTCTTGCGCGAGCGCGTAAGTGACTGGTTCGAGATCAGCGGCGATAGCCCGTACATGTTGTTGGTGGCGGATGTGGTTAAGGAACGTCGCCGCGAAATGACCGTCGAGGAAAACAAGCTTTTCGGAATAGACAAGCTCAATGTTCCGCGTTCCGAAATTCCCGCGGTCACGCATGTTGACTACTCTGCCCGCATTCAAACCGTGCACAAGCAGACCAACCCGCGCTACCACGCGTTGCTGTCGGCTTTTGAGCGCAAAACCGGCTGCCCGGTATTGGTAAATACCAGCTTTAATGTGCGCGGCGAGCCGATTGTCGGCGTACCCGAGGACGCGTTTCGCTGCTTCATGGGCACCGAGCTGGACACCCTTGCCGTTGGCAATTGTTATTTGCGCAAGGAAGACCAGGATCCGGCGCTCAAACAGAATTACGAGACCGCCTTCGAACTTGATTGATTCCCCGTCGAGTTCCCAATAGATCCAGGCGGCACTGCAGGCAATCATCCAGAAAGCTTTTTTGGCGAAGCGTCACTCCCGCCCCGATTTGGTCTTGTGAACCCAGCGCCAGCGGCAGGATTTAGCCCAGATCGTCCTTAACCATATGGCCGCCTCCACAACTCGGGTCCTTGGGAATCTTGCACTGTCCATTGTCACTCTCGTCATCGCACTCACTTTGGGCGAGACCGTGGTCCGCATTTTTTACAAAGACGAGGCTGGTTTGTTCCCTCGCTACCATACGGACTATCGGTACGGCACCTACCTCATCAGAGGGATCCGTCCCAACTCAGAGTTCTGGCATACCAGCGTCGACGGCTCGTGGAAGTATGTCACCAACAGCAAAGGATTTCGGAATGTGGTGGACTTCGCGTACGACAAGCCACCGGACACGTACCGCGTGCTCAGCCTTGGCGATTCTCACACCCAAGGATACGAAGTCCGCCAGGAATCCACGTTTACCGCGGTTCTCGAGCGATCTCTAGCCACCCAGCACACGAAGGTCGAAGCCATTAATGCCGGTGTTTCTGGATTCGGCACCGCCGAAGAGTTGGCTTTCCTGGAAAACGAAGGTGTCAAATACCATCCGGACGCGGTTGTGCTCGGGTTCTATGCGAACGATTTTGAAGACAATCTCAAGGCAGGTCTGTTCGGATTGGACGGTCAGGGGAAGTTGATCGAAAAAAAGCGCGAGCACATACCCGGTGTACGCATTCAGAATTTGATCTACAACGTCCCGCCGTTGCGCTGGCTTAGCGAAAATTCGTACTTCTATTCGCTGCTGTTCAATACGGTCTGGAAGCACTTCAAGAACCGGCTCCGGCAAGAGGCCGCGAAGGCTGATCCGAAGCTTCAGTCAAGTGTCAGTGGCCAGGATGAATTCGAGTATGCGATTCCGGCGACCACGAGACTTTCCGAATACCAGATCGCACTCGCGGCAGCACTAATTGAGCGCATGCACAGG
This sequence comes from Betaproteobacteria bacterium, assembly GCA_031362885.1. Lineage (GTDB taxonomy): Bacteria > Pseudomonadota > Gammaproteobacteria > Burkholderiales > JACQAP01 > JACQAP01. The sequence continues at coordinate 27,426 of JANLTJ010000229.1, read as the reverse complement.
TTCTGCGAAGCCAGGGCAATACGCCTGATTGTCGTTGACATTCCGGTCGGACTCGAGCCTTATCGATTTGTTTCGTCATTTCCGCCCCAATTGGTCGCGCGATTGCGGGCAGGCGGAATAGAGTATCTAAACAGCGAGTCCTTGTTTGCGGATTTTGACGGCGTGGCCGAGATCCACTTACCGCACGGACAGCGTCATATATCGGAAATAGCCCATACCCTTATTGGGATAAGCATCAGCCGCAGTTTGCGTACTTCCCGAACACTGCCGAAGCCCAAGTAAAATCGCCGCCACCATCGAATGTTTCTGCTGCGCCTCAAGACATTCTCGCCGCAGACGCGGCGAGCCGCCAGCGGGTGGCTCATCTTAACTCGGGAAATTGCCTCCTTATGGCATCGAAAATGGTGCGCGCAATCACGTTTTGCCCCGCAGCTTGAGGGTGGCCATCTGTTTCCTCCGGAAACATTTGGATGTGCTTGGGTACCGTGGCTTCCATCGCTTCGCCAACATCCACGTGCGGGATTTTTTCTGCCACTAGAAATTGGATCAGATCTTCCTTGATTTGCTTTTCAACGTCACACAGCCGGGCAAATGACTCGGGGAAAGTCGTGGAGGTTCGGGCGACAATATCGCAGTAGACACGTTCCTTGGTGGGTATCAAGACCACCATCATCTGAATGCCTTGGAAACCGGTCTGCATCATAATCTGACTGAACGCCTTCTTGGTAATTCGCAACCCTTCTTTTGCGCTGCGTAGTTGCTGGTCCATGGTGGATAGTCTCAATCTGGGACCAAAAATGGTTTTGACCACCGGCACATCCGGATCAGACCATGCCATTTGATTGTTCTGGTCCGCCTGTTTCGCAATGCGCTCCTGCTCCCAATACGCGAATCTGACCAAAACATTCGCCCGAACCATCGAGTACAAGACGCTATTCTGATAAAGCCAGTCTCGCAATGCTCCGAACCGTTTCTTCGGCTGAGATTGCTCTACAACTAGATACTCTAGATTGCCCGCATCCGTCGCGCCGGTTTGGCGCCAACTGTGCCAATGCGAATTGTCGTAGGCCAAACGATAGGCCTCGATCAAATCGTTTCCAAAGAAAAAACCAACGAGAAGTAACTTTGGCCGCAATTTTTTGGCTTCATGCTCGGCAAGGTGTAGGTATTGCAAGGGCCCATAGCCGCCGAGCGCCATGTTGTAGACGGGTTTTCCAAGGAGGGTTGCAAGCTGACTTGGCCAACTGTCTTCACGCGTTACCCCGAATCCATAAGTCATGGAATCGCCGATGGCGATTACATCAACCTGATCGGGTACCAGAGCATTGCGAAATCCAAGGGCATCGTGTCCAGTAGCATGCGCCTTGATGCGATGACCGAGCGCCGGATCGCTAATGATCGTAGCCGGAAGAAAGTCTCCCGGATTGACGATAATTCTAACGATCAGTTCTCCAAGCAGCACCGCAACCAGGGTGGAGACAAGCACTAACGCCGCCGGAATAAGTTTTCTCGCAAATGACATTGGTCCCCCGAACCTGCTCATCTTGACCATCTGTTTGTGACAGCTTTGAATGTAAACCCAAGGTGTGCAACTAGCCAGACTGGATTGTACATAGCGGCCTCCTAACTTCCGTGCGACGGATCTTCCCGCACACTTCACGCCTTGAGTCGATTAAGCCCTGCTTTCCAGGCGGAAGGATCTGAAACTACGAAAATCCTGGCCCGATAGGGCCTAGGTTAAGATTACACTATGCATGCGCATTTGACGCACGACACGCCTTTTTAGATTGGATTGGATGAAAGATACGCATCAAACGAGCGCAAGGAAATATCTGATCGTTTCGCCTTGCCGCGACGAAGAGCAGTACATGCGGCGCACGCTCAATGGCGTTGTCGCGCAAACGGCTCGTCCCGATACGTGGGTCATCGTTGATGACGGTTCCACGGACCGCTCACCCAGCATACTCGCGGAATACGCGACGAAGTACCCATTCATTAAAGTGGTCAGCAGACAAAATCGGGGCCGGCGTGCCGTAGGCCCTGGCGTCATTGACGCTTTCTACGCCGGGCTGGAAACGATCAAATTGGACGATTTTGAGTACCTCTGCAAGTTGGACCTGGATCTTGAATTACCGCCAACCTATTTCGAGAAAGTTCTCGAGGAAATGGAATCGGACCCGTGTCTGGCTAATTTTTCCGGCAAGCCTTACTTGCGGGAGCATGATGGCCGATTGACGTCGGAACGCCTCGGGGATGAGAACGCAGTCGGGCAGATCAAGCTCTACCGAAAGACGGCGTTCGAGTCGATCGGTGGGTTTGTCAGGCAAGTGAGTTGGGATGGGATTGACGGTCACATGTGCAGGATGAAGGGCTGGATTGCCAGGTCCGAGGATCGACCGGAACTGAGATTTGTTCATCTGCGCCAGATGGGCAGCAGCCAACAGAGTATTTGGGTGGGGCGATTGCGCTGGGGGTTTGGCAAGTACTTCATGGGTTCCGCAGTCTATTACGTGGCCGCGGTGGCCATCTTTCGGATGCTTGAGAAGCCTTACGTCGTCGGAGGATGGGGAATCCTTTGGGGGTACTTGAAGGCCATGTTTGGCGGAGTCCCCCGGTTTGAGAACAAGGAGTTTCGCCGCTTTCTCCGCCAGTATGAACTGCAGTCCCTGTTGTTTGGCAAACGTCGCACGGCCGATCGTTTTCATCGACGCATCCGCCGGTCGCGTCAGGCACTGGCCGCGAATGAGTGAATCCAGGTCAGGGTATCGACAGGCTCAGGGGTTGGGCCAAGGCTTGGCGGATGGCCCTGTCCGTACACGATCCGGAAAGAAAAAATTGCTGGCCGTTTCCAGTGGCGGAGGGCATTGGGTTGAACTGATACGGTTAATGCCTGTTTTCGAAGGTCATGACGTCGTATTCGCAACGGTCAATGAGGCGTATCGCAGTGAGGTCGGATCAGCGCGGTTCTATACGCTGCGTGATGTAACAAGGTGGAACAAGCTACGATGGCTACAGACCTTTGGAAAAATTGCATGGATTCTGTTACGTGAAAGGCCTGACGTGGTCATCTCGACCGGAGCATTGCCGGGATATTTTGCTCTGAGGATGGCCAAGTGGTTCGGTACTGCAACTGTGTGGCTCGACAGCATTGCTAACGTTGAAGAGTTGTCAATGTCGGGACAAGAGATTGGTAAACACGCCGACCTTTGGTTGACCCAGTGGCCGCATCTGGCCAAACCCGATGGGCCATATTTTCGAGGAACCGTGTTGTGATATTCGTAACGGTCGGCGCACAAATGCCTTTCGATCGTCTGGTAAAAGCCGTCGATCAATGGGCCTGCTCGCAAGGTCGTGACGATGTTTTCGCGCAAATTGGTCCAACCGACTACATTCCATCTGGCATCCAGTGGACCAAGTTCATTGACCCCGAGAATTTCAAACTCCGATTCAAGGCGGCAAGCGTTATTGTCGCCCACGCCGGTACCGGCTCAATCATCACCGCACTCGAGCTCGGAAAACCCATTCTGGTCATGCCCCGGCGTGCCAGCCTGCGGGAAACGCGCAACGACCATCAGGTTGCGACTGCGGAACACTTTCGCCGTTTTCCTTCCGTCATGGTGGCGCGGGACGAAGTGGAATTGGCCTCGGAAATGGCAAGGATAACGGGCATCCAGGGAATTCAAGCGGTAGGGTCGCATGCGTCGCCTGAGTTGGTTGGGGCCATTCGGGGATTCATTGATCGAACAAGGTAGTGATTCCGGGAACAGGCTCCCAGGGACGTCGCAATTCTTCAAGGCTACTTGTACTCTATGATTCTGATCTGTCCGCCCACATGCCGATGAATCAGGAACTTGATCTGACCCAGCAGTTCCGGAAATTTACCCAGTACCAGAAACCCGGCACGCCACCAGTTCGCGCTCGTCAAGCCTCCGTCACGTAATGCCAGGCGCACGACCTGTATCGGGTAGGCCAGCAGCAGAACACTTACCCAGGGTCCCCACCAAAGAGCAAGGCCCGCTGTACTCAGCGGAACGCCCAGACTCCAGAACCCGGCACTACGCAATTGCCGTACACCGTGCCGCTCAGGGGCTGCACCGTGCAGGCTTGCACCCTGCGCATCGGCATAGCCACTGCGCACCGTGCGTTTCCACCATTGGCCGAACCGCATGATCGCGGCGTCGTGCAAGGTCATTTCCAAATCCAGGCGCCAGATCCGCCAGCCGTGCTTCCGCAGGCGAACACACATTTCGGGTTCCTCGCCCGCGATCAGATCGGAACGGTATCCCTTCACCTCCGCGAATGCGGTGATCCGAACCAAAACATCCCCACCACACGCCTTGGCTTCGCCGACGGGGGTATCCCACTCCATATCGCAAAGCCTGTTGTAGATTGACCGGTCCGGATATCGTTCACGCCGACGTCCGCAGACTGCCGCAACGTCTGGCCTCTCGTCGAGCCATGCCGCGGCTTGCTCTATCCAGCCAGAGACGATTTCGCAGTCTCCATCCACGAACTGCACGTAGGCAAGCTGAGGAGCTAATTCGCGCAGACGCTGAAATCCCTGGTTGCGTGCGCGGGCGGCGGTGAAGGGAACGCCCATATCCAGTTCAACTATGGCAACACCCATGGAGTGCGCCATTTCAACGGAGTTATCGGTCGAACCCGAATCAACGTAGATGACGCGCCCGACGATTCCATTCAAGGAATCCAAGCACACCTTGAGTCGCTTGCCTTCGTTGCGACCGATGACGACAACGCCAACGGTACCAGGGTCCCTGCCGCCTGTAACTATTTCCACGAATTCTCCGTGACGACTCGTCCGATAATACCCAATTCGTATCTATCGACAGAATATATGCCGATAGATTCACAGTTCATGATGTGCTCTCGCTTGGCTGGCATTGATTACGTCCAGATCTTTTTTTACCTCAAGGCGTACCGATCGTCGCGCATCGGAAGCCGGCCTTAACGAATCCTGTAGGAGGCCGTAGTGCCCGGGATGTTCTGTGGTTTGTCGGGGCAGATACCATGGAACCCATTTTTCCTGGTGCAGGCTTGATCAAGCGCACAATAAAAAGCAGCAAGACTGGAGTTGTGCGCGTCTTGAAATTGCATCTACCACGCGACCACAATTGACTTGATTCCCGGCAAGGGAAAATCGTCAAGTGAAAAAGCTGGCGGTGACAGATTTTTCCTGCTGCGGCACCTGTACATTTTCTGTTCACGGATTATACGCATGCTCGCCACGTGTGACTGTGCTCAGAAAAACATGAATAAACTTAATCTGGCCGCCAGATGCTTCGCCGGGAATTGTGCATCCAAGCTTGACGATGAAGATTGTGATATTCCTACGGGCAGCAAGTATCCAATGGCGCTTGCCGACACGCTGAGTATCGTCAAATCGGGCGGTTCGCTAACTGTTCGTTTTATACGATGTCCAGCGGCAACGCAAACGGATAGAATTCGCTCAGGTTCCAAGATCTGAAAAAGCAAGAACACTGAAAGCACTGGGCAATCGATGCCTGCTTGATGAGCATGTCAGTCAGTCCGCTATCGCCGTATCGAGTATTTATTCAATCGCGGTGAAATTCGCCGACGGGAAGAACTTGTTTAATGCGTAGCATATTCGTACTGCGATATGTCGTTTACTTCGTGCTGGTTGTTTCTGCACTGATGGAAGGCGCCCTTCAGTTGTTTGGCGGTTCCTTTGGGGACGCAGTAATGAACTTGGAAGAAAGGCACAAGCGCTGGCGTGAAGCGACGCAAGTCATGCTTGAGGAGAAGAAAGATGCACTTGCGGTGTTCGATCCCGTATTGGGATGGAGACCGCAGGCCAATCTCAGTTCGGGTCCAAACGTCATAAACCGACTCGGTTTACGCGCAACCGTGGAATACGCGGCGAAGCCGCCAGAGGGCAAAATTCGGGTATCGGTGTTTGGCGACTCTTTTGTTTACGGAAGTGGTGTTCAGGGTGCAGAGGCGTGGCCCTCGATTTTGGAGAATGCTATCCCGAGCATCGAGGTGCTGAATTACGGCGTGCCAGGCTATGGTCCGGATCAGGCCTATCTCAGATTTCGGGCGGAATTCCTGTCAGTCAATCCTCATGTTGCAATTTTCACGATTTCCACGCCCGCTTTGCGCCGCATACTCAACAGATCCGGCGTATTTCTCAGTACTTCACCACACTTCGTCGCCAAACCTCGCTATATCCTGGATGCGCAAGAAGAACTGATTCTCCTGCCAAACCCGATCCAAAAACTGTCAGAAGCAAATCGTTTTGTGGATGATCCGTCCCTTCTTCTCGAGTTTGGCCAGTTCGACTATTGGTACGACTCACGGGTATTCGATGAATCATTCTTGCAGAACTCTGCGGTTTATCGCGCAGTAGCTTGGACCTGGTCCGGCGTCAAGCGCAGGTATCTGGACCCAGACAGACCGTATGCAGGTCTTCCATTTCAAGGTCAATTCAACAGATCTTCATCTGCCTTCAAGATTCTGGCAAAACTGATCCATCGCTTTCGCGAAGATGCATTCGCCGCTGGTATTAGACCCATCATTTTGATGCTCCCGGATAGTGAGTCGACTGTGCGCTCATGGGAAGGTAAAGACGGAACTATGGACCCCTTGGCGGCCTACTGCATTGAGGAGGGACTGACCTGCATTGATGCGGCCGAGGCCTTCCGATTGCAACCAAGGCATAGTGTGGTGCGCGACTGGTTCGTGGATGGATTTCATTATTCTGTCGAAGGAAACCGAATTGTTGCCCAGTGGCTGGCGCAACAAATTGACTTCAAAGATCTACATATTGGAGCGGCGAATCGCTCGCCTTCGGAAGTTAAGAAGGTTCATTAATGTAGCTTGGACGAAAGCAATTAAATTTTTCCAGCGGCAAAGGCAAGTCTGATTGGCCGATCTGTGCTGGCGAGTACGGCATGGCAGCCCTGGCCGCAAGATCCCGCGCTGAGGCCCGATTGAAAGAGATTATTGGTCAAGGCGCACTGGATAGCGCCGCCCCGGCAGTTGCACTTCAGCTATTCGGCATGGGGTTGGCGGGCAGATAAGGCAATGCGTTGATTTACGGATTTACCACCTTCGGTCTGAGATGCCGCAAGCTATAATTAACTTGGTAGCGGGTGCATGAAATGCCCGTCATGAATTACAAGGACGAAAGTTCATGTCATCGGTGGCTTACGGGACTGCGGCGATTGTTATAACGGTATGCGTGATCGCGGCGATGTACGTCGCGCCGTACGCGATCAAATGGCGTCAGCGGCGTGAGTTGCGTGCCTTGTGTCGTCAGCAACGCTGCGTCGTGCTGACCTATGATGACGGGCCGAGTAAAGACATTACACCGCAGTTGCTCGACTTGCTTTCATCCCATCGCGCCCTGGCGACGTTTTTTCTGCGCGGCGATCAAGCCGTAACCAATCCGCATCTGGTAGATCGCATTGTCAGCGAGGGCCATGAGGTGGGTTGCCACTCGGCTCGTCATTACCACCCATGGAAAACATTGCCGTGGAAGCTGACATCGGATATGAACGAAGGCTATCGCCTTCTGTCTCGCTGGATTCGACCCAATGGGCCGTTTCGCCCGCCGTTTGGCAAGCCTTTTCTCTTTGTCTTCATAGGGCTGGCGTTACGGCGTTCGCGGCTCGCTTGGTGGACAATCGATTCCGGTGACACCTTTACAGCCCGGCCCCCTATAGAGCATACGCTTGCGGCCGCCAGATCCGCCCAAGGGGGAGTGATACTGATGCACGATCGCAGAGAGAACAACGCGAGTCATTCACAATATGTACTGGAAATGACGGACCGATTGCTGCAGATGGCGCGCAGCGAAAGACTTGCTGTGAAGCGCATGAGTGAATTATTCTCGGTACGCTGATGCAGGATACGGCGACCGGCCCGTTTCGATCCTGAAAAGCCAGACTCAAGATGCTGTCAACTCTTTACTTCGGGTTGGCTCGATTAAACCTCCAAGTTCCCCCAATGCTTGATGAAAGTTGCGTTTCTTTGTTCGGAATATCCACTCGTCACGCACACCTTTATTCGACGCGAGATTCACGGGGTCGAGAAGTGCGGAATCGATGTCATACGTTTAACAATTCGCAAGCCGGTCATTGCGGACTTGCCGGATCCGGCGGACCAGACCGAACTCGGTAAGACCATTGGTATTCTCGATCGTGGTGCGTACATTTTGCTCGACGTCGCCGTCGTTGGCCTTACTCGACCAGGAGCCTGGTTGTGGGCGGCATCGCGGGCCATAGCCTTCGGATGGCACTCCAGTCGGGGATTGTTGCGGCACCTTGGCTACTTTGCGGAGGCGTGCTCAATCTGGCGCATTCTGCGGCGCGTAGGTGCAGACCATATCCATGCCCACTTTGGCGACAATGCGACCATGGTGGCCTTGCTGGTCAAGTGCCTGGGTGGGCCAGGCTATAGTTTTCAAGTCCATGGCCCCGGGGAGTTTGACGCGCCCCAGTTTATTCATCTTCCCGAGAAAGTCGCTCAAGCACGTTTCGTGACGGCGATTTCGGACTATGCGCGTGGTCAAGTTCTGCGCTGGTCGGCACCACAACACTGGAGCAAAGTTCACGTCATTCGCTGCGGCGTTGATGAGACGTTCTTCGCTGCCACCGATCGGGAGGTACCGGACGTGCCACGCCTGCTGTCGATTGGTCGCCTGAGCCGGTCGAAGGCTCAACCACTGTTGATCGATGCCGTCACGCGACTGGTCCAGGAAGGCAGAACCTTTGAAGTGATATTAATCGGATCGGGCGAACTGCGGGAATACCTGGAGCGAGCCATAGCGCAACGAGGCATAATGCATGCGCTCAAGTTGGTCGGTGTAAAAAGCGGCGAAGGCGTCAGGGAGGAGTTGTTGAGTTCACGAGCTCTCGTTTTGCCAAGTTTCGGCGAGGGTCTTCCAGTGGTTATCATGGAGGCGTTTGCTCTCGCCCGGCCGGTCATTGCGACACAGATTGCAGGAATTCCCGAACTCGTGGTCGACCAGCGCAACGGCTGGTTGATTCCTGCCGGTAGTCTGGATCGTTTGACCGACGCAATGCGGGAGGCCCTCGACACGCCAGTGGCAAGATTACGCGAAATGGGCGCCATCGGTCGCGAAGCGGTCCGCGAAAAACACGACTCGGAACGTGAATCCGCAAAGCTTGCCAAACTCTTTTTGCAGACTCACGATCTCAAGTCGAAGGAGACGTAAAGATGCGGATCGCGATTGGAAGTGATTTTTGCCCTGTCGGCCCCATCGGAATCCGGTGCCAGAATGCGGACGCAGAAGCGGTCTTCGGTGATTTACTGACGGATTTGCGTGAAGCTGATCTCGCTGTACTGAATCTGGAGTGTCCGTTAATCAATGAACAGACGCCAATTGCCAAGAGCGGGCCGGTACTGGGAGTGGCGCGCGATCACGTAAACGTCCTAAGCGCCGCCGGGTTCGATCTGGTTGGCTTGGCGAATAATCATGCGATGGATCACGGCGCGACCGGATTGGCCAGCACAATTTCCGCATGCGAGGAAGCCGGACTGACCTGTTTCGGCGCCGGATCTGACCTCAATGCCGCCCGGCAAGTCAGGGTCCGCGAGATCAACGGGTATCGCGTGGGGTTCCTCGGCATGGCTGAGCACGAATTCGGTATCGCTCAGCACGACAAATGGGGTGCGAATCCATTGGATCCGATGGACTTCGTGCGCAACGTTGCCGGCCATGCAAGTGAGTGGGATTTTCTGATCGTCCTGCTCCATGGAGGAAACGAGTTCTATCCCTACCCCAGGCCATCACTGATGAGCGCATGCCGGTTTCTTATTGAACAGGGCGCAGATGCGGTCATTTGCCAGCATTCGCATTGCGCGGGATGCTACGAAACATATGAAGGCGGGCATATCGTTTATGGGCAAGGCAATCTGCTGTTCGACCACGCGAGTGCGTCGCCTTCCTGGTACGAGGGATTGCTGATTACGCTGGATATCGATGGCCCGCACTCATCGAAGTTGGGACTGGTGCCGACCTGTCAGTCGCGCCCGTACCCAGGCGTAAGACGAATGCCCGAGCCACGCGCAGCGGCATTCATGGCCGAAATTCAGACGCGGTCAGGGAAAATTTGTGATGACGCATTCGTCCGGGAGCAGTGGGACGATTATTGCGAGCGAAAGCGCGAACACTACCTGCGCCGCCTGGGGTCTCCCAATCGCGCTTTCAGGGCCCTTGATCGGCTGACCGGGTATACCCAGTTTATGTATTCTCGCAAGCCTCTTCGGGCCGAACACCTCAACATGTTTCGATGCGAATCACACCGCGAGGTGTTGATCAATATCCTTTCTCGTGGCTTATTGTAGAAGGGCTGGTCGAGTGAGGGGTACTTCTTCAAGCCCAAGGACCGGCTAGATGGGAGATTTCCTGCTCGATCTGCGTCATCGCAGTGAGCGATGCGATCAGGCTGAGAGGCTGCGTTTCTATCCCGATATGGTGGTGGATCGAATTGCGCGGAACAACTTCACGCTTTTCGTGAGTCGTACCGGTAGCGACCGGCTATGGGCACCCTACGAGTCGCCTGACGGAGTTGTTGTCGCAGTTGCCGGTCGTGTGGCACTCGATGCAAGGAAATGGGAAGACAGCGCTCGTATCGATGGTGCCGGAGGCCTGGCATGCAAGGCAATATATCAAGTGTTCCGCGAACGTGGAATTGAGAGTCTTGGCGAGTTAAGCGGAGGATTTGCAATACATGTGTATGACGCACGCGAGGATGTTTATCATCTGGTAAATGACAGGGGAGGCGCGTTTCCTTGTTATTCCGCCACGACCACGGACGAAATAGTCTGCTCCCACCCGGACTTGCTGGCGCAATTGCTCGGGAAGGGCACAAATCCATCGGCAGATTCTCCGGATGACTGGGACTTGACTTCCATGGCTCAGTTTATTTCGACCGGTGTCGTCTCATTTCCATACTCATACTATCGTCAGGTCGTCGCGCTCGATTTCAGCAGCGTTCATAGCTTCAGGCTGGGCGAGCCGGGTCCACGGCGCAGAATCACGACTCGATACGCAAATTGGCAGGTTGAGAATTTAAGCGATTGCACGGACAAAGAAATTGCAGAACGTCTGGCGAATGCGATTGCCGTGTCGGCTCGCAACCGTACCTTGCCGATCCTGGGTCAGACGGCCATAGCATTGAGCGGCGGTCTGGATTCCAGAACCATTTTGTGTGCAGCGCAACGGCACGAACATCTGTTTGCGTTCTGTGCATTTGATCAGCAGAACGCGGAATTTCGTTACGCCAAATCGATCGCCGACAGCCTCGGAGTCCGGCTAATCCCTTTCGAGCGGGACTTTGACCACTATGCCGACCATGCCGAGATGGGCGTGCGGATTTCAGGCGGAATGGGAGAACTCGCCAGCAACCACTTTCTTGGTTTTCGGGACAGGCTTAGGCAGCTCGGAGTCGAGAATCTGGTAACAGGGTGCTACTTCGACTATCTCTTCAAGTCGCTCGCCCTCGACGCGAGGGAGCAGGGTATTCTGCGTCGCGAGCGCTTCGGCGAATTTTCATTCCAGACATACTTGCCGCATTTCTCCATCTCGCAGAAATTCATCCAGGGCGTGACTGATCGAATGGACGCTCTTTTTCCCCTGGTTGATCGCGAAGCATCGGATTCAGTGACTCGTTCCCGCAACGCGATGCGGCGCATCTTTCCGCTCTATCATGAAGGAGACAATGCCCAGCGCCTCATTCCGCAGCGCGTGATGGATTGGTACTCCGCGGCAGTAGATCCGGAGTTGCTTGAGCTCTGCCGGATCATTCCGCCAGAAATGAAGCTCAACAAGCACGTATTTCGCATGGCAATAATGCGTGTTTGCGGTGAGACGATATCGAATATTCCGGACGCCAATACCGGACTGCCGATTTCCGCATCAGCCTTTCGCGTCGGCATGAATCGATATCGCATCGCGCTGCGACGCCGTCTCGAGCGGCGTCGCATGCGCATGTCCACCGAGGAATCCTGGCCGAACTGGCCTTACTACGTTCGTAGCAGCGATAAATTACGGACGCTATGGCAAAGACCCAATCCAGTGGCGCGCGAACTCATCGAGGAACTGACCGGGGAGGCATTTCGGGAAAATGCAGCGAGCTACGGCGATCGTTCAACCCAGTATTTCATGCGTCTGCTCACGCTCAAATTGTGGCTGGATCAACGAGGCAGCTACGGGTTGCCGTAGTGGCAAAGTTCTGCGTCGCGGCGGATATCTGCATTCGCGTTGTAGAGATACTCATGCGATACTTATTAGTTGAAAGTACTACCTTGGGACGCTTAACAGCAAGTGACTGATTGCTGCGTCGTTCCACTGTTTCCATGCAGGGGAGACACTTTCATTTTTCGGAAGCATCTCCCCTTAATTTTGACCATCCTGCGGGTTACTTAGCCATGTGCGGAATTTTCGGAGTCATTTACCGAGACGGAAAGACTGTTCCCGATAACAACCGACTCCAAGAAACCAGCCGCATTTTGGGTCACCGGGGTCCGGACAGCGCCGGCATTTTCAGTGATTCGGGGATCGGTCTTGTTCACACCCGTCTGTCGCTGCTCGACCTGTCTGAGCGTGGCAGTCAACCCTTCTGGGATGAACAGCGACGTTACGCGCTGGTCTACAACGGCGAGATTTACAACTTTCAGCAGCTTCGCACTGAGTTGCAGGCAAAGGGCATTGCATTCTCCACGGAATCGGATACCGAGGTGCTGTTGAAGGGTATCGTCCATTGGGGATTGGACCCGATATTGCCAAGGCTGGAAGGGATGTTCGCGTTCGCGCTGTGGGATAAACACCAACGAACATTGACACTTGTGCGAGACCGTCTTGGCATTAAGCCGCTGTCAGTCTACGAAGACGATCACGTGTTGGTATTTGCGTCCGAAGTCAAGGCAATTTCTTCATGGGTATCCTTGAATCCTGATTCTCACATGACCTCGGCCTATCTCTCCGGATTCGGCGGGGCGACTCGAGATCGTTCTTTCTTCCGCGATGTCACCATTCAGGCACCCGGAACAGTAAAAGAAGTCAGAAGCGGTCAACGGTCAACGGAACGATCTTTTTTTCATATAACGGAGTTCTGGCAGGGCGATGAGTATCACCGGCTGCGCAGACTCAAAACGGGGGCAATCGTCGATCACGTCGAGGAGATGCTTTTTGCCAGCGTCAAGAAGCATTTGATAGCCGATGCACCGGTCGGGGCATTGTGCAGCGGGGGCCTTGATTCATCCTTGATCATGGCAATGGCCAGCAAGGTACACACCAACCTGGCCATATTTCACGCGAATGTCAAAGGTCCCCTCAGCGAGTACGACGCGGCCAAATCCCTGGCAGATCATCTGCGGCTTGACATGAAGACTGTCGAGGTCGGGGATGTTGATTTCATAGAGCAGCTCCCGTCGGTGATCCAGCACTACGAATATCCTTTCACTTACCATCCGAATTCCGTGCCCTTCCTGTTGGTATCCCGTCTGGTGCGCGCCAATGGAGTTAAAGCCATATTGTCGGGAGAGGGATCGGATGAGTGTTTTCTCGGTTATGGTCCGATTGCCTACGAGGATATGAGGCAACGATATCGCCGGTTCCTGCTGCGAGCCCGCGATGTCGTTCACCGTGTGCCAAAACTGGGGAAGGCGCTGTGGCCGCGAGCCGCAGGACATCATTTAGCTGTTCAGGATATCGAGCAGAATTTCGAAATTACAATGGATCGTCTGCGGGTACAACAACGTATCCGCGAGGTCGGCATAGACGTACCACCCAGGGAGTATCGATCGCTAGAGTGGCTTGGGTATCATTTGAGAACTTTGCTTCACCGAAACGACGCACTTGGGATGGCAGCGAGCATAGAGGCGCGGTTTCCGTATCTTGACAACGACTTCGTTAAGGCGGCCGTCAATATGTCTTATCAGTACAAGATCAGGCCTTCGATGAATGCGCACGACAGATCGCATCCGTTCTTACGGGACAAGTGGGTGGTGCGCAAAGTTGCCGACCGCTACATACCGCGCTCATTGAGTCAGAGAAAGAAAATTGGCTTTCCGACCAACGCCTACGATCGCATGCGGTGCCCGCCTTCCTTTTTCAAATCGGGATTCGTAGCCGATCTTTATCGTCTCGGCGATCAGGCCGTGACTTACTTGCTGGAAAATTCAGACCGCGACCTGCGAGTGCGCTTGTTGATGCTGGAAGTCTGGGGGCGGTTGTTTTTTCGCGGAGCCACGCAGGCGGAAATCAATGGTGAAATGCGACGGCATATTTCGATTGATCCAGCTTGAGAACGGCTCAATCAATGGCCTGCGTTGCAGAATGGTTATGCCGGTGCAATTGACATTTCCACGGCACTGATGGTTGTGAATTAGTACTTCGCCATGAGCATACGCATAGTTCCACACTCGAAAGAATTTTCCGCCGGCGTCGAGGCATTTATTAGACGGATGCGTGCGGGCGGTTCGTCGCACGGCTTTTACGTCGATCCTGAACCTGACTGGATTCCGAAGCGACCTGGACAGAATGTCTGGCGCGAATTCTATGTTGCCATCGATGAGCAAAATGAAGTCCATGGCGGCTTTGGTTTGAAGCCGCAGGACTGGATAATTCGCGGCGAAACCAAGGTTGTTACGGACTGGCAAGGACCCGTGTCTGAAGGCAGCGTGGATCCCCGGCATGCTTCACTTGCGATGCGCCTGATAAGGGAAATGGTCAAGAAGCGTCCCGCGCTGTACAGCTGGGGGCATGGCGGCAATGAGCAACCGATGCTGCAACTCCTCATAAAAATGAACTGGTTCACTCATGCAACGCCTTTTTGCCTGCAGGTGCTGAAGCCCTTCAGATTCCTTCGCTTAAATGGCTATCTGCGCACATCAATGGTTCGTCGCATTGGACTGGACTTGATGGCATTCAGCGGGGTCGGCGTCGCTGGCATTCGAATACTTCACGCTGCTCTTCGCTTGAAGAGGAGGAACCGTTTTCGCGCGACCGCAGTGGAGTTTAACGAGTTTGAAAACTGGGCGGACGACCTTTGGGAACGGTGCCAGAGCCGCTACACCGCGATCGCGGTGCGCGATGCGGCATCCATGAACCTGCTCGCACCAGCGAAAAGCTGGCCGCCGGTTAAACGGCTTCGGATCGAGCGGGCCGGAAAGTCAATCGGCTGGGCCTTGGTCATGGATACCCGTATGCGCGGCGATGCCCGGTTTGGCGACCTGTACGTAGGGTCAATCGTTGATTGCTTCGCGGATCCGGCCGATGCGGGAGATGTTGTCTCGGCGGCAACTACGTACTTGCGGCGGCGGGGAGTGGATATCATCGTGTCAAACCAGTCCCATGCGGAGTGGATTCGGGGCTTTGGCGAGAACGGCTATCTATTGCTTCCCGGGAGGCGCCTGTTCGTCGCCTCACCGGAACTGAAGCGGCTGTTGGAGCCGTTTTCAGAAATCGCTCCCGGCCTTCACCTGACCAATATGGACGGACACGGTCCGCATGCCCTCTGAGGATGTAATTCGAGCAGAACTTCCAGGCCAGTCGGCGAGTCCTAGCAGTGGTTCGGAAGGACGAAGCGCCAACCGAATCAAAGCAGGCTGCGGTATACTTTACTTAGCCTTAGGAATATCTGATTCTCATTTACGCCATGAAAACGTCAACGCAACTTGCAATCCAACTGACCGGGGCTTCACGTCGTAAGGCTTGGAATGTACATACCGCATTCGACTGGCCGGCGGCGCTGGCCCCGGATCGATGGTTCATGCCACCGGAGTTGATTTCTATTTTCGGCACGCCGCTCTACGACACGCTTGACGACGAACAGAAAAAGCGGCTCAGCCTGTTTGAGATCGGCAATTTTTTCAGTCTGGTGCTGCAAGGAGAGCGGCCGCTGGTCCAGGGGTTGGTTCACCGCCTGTACCTGAAAAGCACCAGCCGCGAGATTACCGAGTACCTGCACCACTTCGTCGATGAAGAAAACAAGCACATGGTCATGTTCGGCGAATTCTGCAATCGCTACATTGGCAAAGTCTATCCGGAAAAGAAAATATCCATCGCGCGGGAGTACGCTAAAGGCGAGGAGGAGGTGGCTTTTTTCTGCAAGGTGCTGGTGGTCGAGGAACTTGGTGACTACTATAACGTAACGATCGCCCGAGACGAGCGCATCGATCCACTGGTTCGTGAATTGAATCGAGTACATCATATCGACGAAGCCCGTCATCTCGCGTTTGGCAGATCCTACCTGGCGGAGTTGTTCGCACGTTACTCATCTGAATGGTCGACCGAGTCGCTGGCCGGATTTCGTTCTTGGCTGGTTGCGTATTTGCAGGGTTCCTGGGGTGACTACTACAATCCTTCCATGTACCGCGATGCCGGACTTCCCGAGGCTTACGAAGTACGCACGATGGCACTAGGTCATCCTGCCTGCGCGGAGCATCGGCGGCAGGCCTCGAAAAGGCTCGTGGATTATTTCGTCGAGATCGGGCTGCTTGCCGAAGAACCCCGTCTTTGAGCAGGCTGACCCGGCATGCTGGAACTTGAGGTCAGGGCGAAGCTGCGCGATTGGATTGCAAAGCATGCCAGAAAGCCACTAACGGCTGATTTCGACGATAATACCTCGGTGCTCGAACTGGGGATTCTCTCGTCTCTGGACATCGTCGAGTTCGTCCTTTTTATCGAAAATCTTCGTGGCGGCGAAGTCGATGCAGACGACATCGAGCCCGAAGCATTCAACAGTATCAATTCACTCTACTCGGCGTTCTTCGCCGCGCCCTGACGGTATCCGATGCAGCGACAAAGCCGCAGCTTGCTGTCAGGATTTCTCAGTTCGGCTGAACGCTTCCCCGACCGTCCGGCGCTGCAGCTGGCAAACGAAACCGTTAGCTACCGTCAACTGATCGGGCGGGCATCTCAATTGGCGGAAACGCTTTCTTTCCATGCGCCTGCTGAAGAACCGCGCCTGACCGGAGTATTTGGTCGTCGGTCCGTCACTTCATACGTGGGGGTGTTGGCGAGCCTTGGCCGTGGACACGGTTACGTGCCGTTGAATCCCAACTTTCCCGCGGACCGCACCCGTGCCATGCTGGTCCGATCCGACTGTCGGAGCATCATCGTGGATGCCCATGGGGCCTCTCAACTCGACGAAGTTCTGGTTGGGGTGAATGCCGAATTGCGGTTGCTGCTTCCCGACCAGATCGACGTCTCTGCATTGTCCGAACGCTGGCCCCGACATCGATTTTTCGGGGCCAGTGATCTGCGCGCTGGATCTTTTCGGTCTGGAGATGTAGATCCGAACGCCGTCGCCTACCTGCTGTTTACGTCTGGAAGTACCGGGCAGCCAAAGGGCGTCATGGTGGCGCACCGCAATGTCACTCACTTCGTGGACGCGATGGTCAAGCGCTATGGAGTGACAGAACAGGATCGCTTTTCGCAAACCTTCGATTTGACCTTTGATCTCTCGGCCTTCGACATGTTCGTTGCCTGGGAGGCGGGGGCATGCCTGTGCGCTCCAACGCAATCGCAAAAATTGTTTCCCGGGAAATACATCAGGGATTGCGACATCAGTATCTGGTTCTCCGTGCCCTCGACCGCCATGCTGATGAGTCGGCTGCACATGCTTAAGCCAGCAAGCTACCCCGGACTGCGCCTCAGTCTTTTTTGCGGTGAAGCGCTGCCGGTGGAAGTCTTGCAGAACTGGGCCGCCGCCGCACCCAATTCGATACTCGAGAACCTTTATGGACCGACTGAGTTGACCATTGCCTGTACCCTTTACCGTTGGGATGCAGGGCGCTCGCCCGGCGAGTGCGAGCAAGGTGTGGTTCCCATCGGTGAAGCCTATCCCGGGATGCAGGTTTTGGTGGCCGATGAGCATCAGAGGGAGGTCGCTATCGGTGAAGTCGGCGAACTGCTCATGACCGGTCCGCAGTTGACCCTGGGCTACTATCGCGATCCAGCTCGCACAGAGGTGGCATTTGTCACGCCTCCCGGGCGCCGGGAGGTCTACTACCGCACCGGCGACCGGGTACGCCGGCCGTCACCAGGCAAGCCATTGGTGTATCTGGGCCGGGTCGACAACCAGATCAAGATTCAGGGATACCGAGTGGAGCTCGGAGAAATAGAAGCCGTACTGCGTCAGGAGGCTGGGGCGGAAACCGCCATCGCTATTGGCTGGCCGCTCACGGAAATCGGGGCCGACGGCATCGTCGGTTTTGTCGGAAGCGATACGGGCGATACCGAAGCCATCCGCCAGCGCGTAATTGCGCGTCTACCGCCCTACATGCACCCGAGCCAAGTCCGGGTGATCCGCGATTGGCCCTTGAACGCGAACGGCAAGATCGACCGCAAGGCACTACAGGCGCTGCTGTGCGCCGAGAGTTCGATTTCGTGACAATCGGACCGTGGCGATGGCGGAAACCTTAAGTCGCTGGCGCATCAAGAAAGCTGCCCGAAAGACCGTGGTTTTCGGCAGCCTTGCATCATCGTCCATCGCTATGCGCCGGCTGACCGGAAAGCCGAAAGTCCGCGTCATTACCTACCACCGGTTTGGTGATGAAGATCACGATCCGTGGTGGCTGCCTGAGCGAGTTTTTGACGAACAGATGCGCTGGCTCGCCGAACGCCAGTTTGCAATTTCGCTGGATCAACTGTTGCGATTCGTGCGTGGTGAAATCGAACTGCGTGCGGGGTCGGTGCTGGTTACCATCGACGATGGGTGCGCCAGCGTGGCAACCGTGGCGGCTCCGGTCCTGCGTCGATATGCAATCCCGGCAGTGGCCTATGTCACCACCAGGGCAATCGGAAACTTAGCTGCCGGAAATGCCTCCGGCGGGCCGTATCTCACATGGGATCAGACGGCGTCTCTTGGCGACTCTGGCATCGCAATCGGGTCTCACTCGGTGACCCACCGTTCATTGGCGCGGCTGACGCCCGACGAAATTCGCGAAGAGGGTCTACGGTCGAAAGAGTTGATCGAATCCCATATTGGCAAGAAAGTCACCTCTTTTGCCTATCCCTTCGGGATGCGCCGCGATGAAAATGCGCTAACAGAAAAGATCCTCGCCGACTGCGGATACAGCAGCGTATTCATCTCCCAGCATGGCACCATTCACCAGGGATCCAATCCGCTGCGGCTGCCCCGGATAAAGGTCGAGGCGGGCGAGCCTCTCTGGATGTTCAAGGTGCTTTGCGAGGGTGGTATGGACGCCTGGAGCCTGGTCGACAGGGTCACATAGTGATTCATCGAAGACGTAGGTACGGCCGACAGTATTCGATCATCGTGATTTCGTTCCTGGAAACCGGCATGTCCTCGCGACACTTCCGAGTGCATCGATGAGCTTCGACGAGCTTCGTTATTTTGTTTTTCTCCCGGTCGTCTATCTTCTTTATCGGGCGCTGCCGCATTCCGGACAGAACCGCATGCTGCTGCTGGCCAGCTATCTCTTCTACGGCGTCTGGGATCCCCGCTTCCTGCTGCTGATTATCGCGACGACCGCGATGGATTACTGTGCCGGGTTGGTTATCGACCGGGGCTTTCTCGAGCGCAAGCAAGCCTTGCGCATTTTTGGCTTGTCGCTTGCTTCGGCGTTTTTCAGCGTGGTCATTGATTGGAAGCAAGTAACGGGCGGCAACGGTGGTGGTTCTATTTTTACGGGCGAGAATTTCTATCTGCTGGGTCTGCTCGCATTGACCGCGGGCATCGGGTTGCTGGTTTACCTGGCGCTGATGCGCATGCCAATGGCTGCAAGACGAAAAACCGCCATTATCATCAGTCTGACGGGTAATCTCGCGCTGCTGGGTTTCTTCAAGTACTTCAATTTTTTTATCGACAGCGCAGAATCCATTCTGCTTTCACTGGGTGCCAACCCGGAGAACTGGCGCCTGCACATCGTGCTGCCGGTGGGTATTTCTTTTTATACCTTTCAGACGATGAGCTACACCATCGACGTGTATCGTCGAAAATTGAAGTCAACCGACAGCGTGCTCGATTTTGCCCTGTTCGTCGCCTATTTTCCGCCACTGGTTGCCGGCCCAATTGAACGTGCGGCGCACCTTCTTCCCCAGTTATCGATGCCACGGCAGTTGCGCTGGGAGCAGTCGATGCAGGGGTTGTGGCTGATTCTGTTCGGACTGTTCAAGAAAATTGCCATCGCCAACGGCGTGGCCGGGTCGGTAAACGCCATTTACGGGAGCAGCGGGACGGCCAGCTGGATTGATATCGTCGGCGCGACGATCTTGTTCGCGGTGCAGATCTATTGCGATTTCTCGGGGTACTCCGACATTGCGCGGGGAACGTCCAAGCTTTTCGGCGTTGAACTGATATACAACTTTCGTACCCCGTATTTTTCAACCAACCCGAGCGAGTTTTGGCAACGCTGGCATATCAGCCTTTCAACCTGGTTGCGCGATTACCTATATATCCCGCTTGGCGGCAGTCGTGGTACCGTGGCCAAAACCTATCGCAATCTGATGCTGACCATGTTGCTCGGCGGTCTGTGGCATGGTGCGGCGTGGAATTTTGTGCTTTGGGGGTTGTTTCACGGTTCAATCCTCTGCATTCATCGCGCGATCTTTGGCGAACGCGGCAATCATGCGCGCTCTGTTTTCGCACATTTCGCGGCCATGGCCGGCTTCTTTGCGGTTACCTGCTATGGCTGGATGCTGTTCCGAGCGACATCCCTGCAGCAGGTGGTGCAATTCACGCAGATACTAATTGGCGACATCGGCAACTTGTCCACGCTGATGCCAATGCCAACTTTTTCTGCCCTGGTTGGTCTGCCGATTCTTGTGCTGTTAGAGATTGCCGAGTATCGCGCGAGTCTGAAGCAGACCCATTCGCGTTTTTCCCCGCTGGCGAGAGGCGCCGTTGGCGCCGCGCTGCTCTTCATCCTCCTGATGGGTACCAGCAATGCACCCCAACAGTTCATCTACTTTCAGTTCTGAAGTCTCGGTCTGGTCAGGCCTGCGCATTGGACTGGTATCGCTCGGGTCCATGCTGCTGTGCCTGATTGCCATCGATCTCGCGGTGGGATTTGCCGTCGGCAAACCCAACGCAGACGAGCGACCCCGAGCGGGCCAACTCACTTGGTACTTTGACTACGGTCGTTCGATCGAAGGCAAGGTACGTGCGATGGTCGGAACGGAAGGAACGCCGCCACCTCCGATGCTAACGACGGGATGGATAGAACCGCCCTCCAGCCAGCCGGCACAGATTGAGGAGGGTCAGGACCTTCTGATCGCGGTATATGGCATGTCGTTTGCCGCCCACATTACGAAGCAAATGCAGGATCAGGACAAGAAAATCGGAGTGCGCATGGCAGGAGGGCCGGGTGCGACTTTGAGCCATTCCTATGCCATGTATAGCGCGGATCGGGGACGCCATAGCGCCAGCGTTGTCGTTCTGGGCATTCTGGCGTCGAGCCTGCCCGCGCTCGCTACCATTAGCCACATGACCTGGAATTTTGAGGGACCGTCGCCGCACTTTTATCCACGCTTCGCCGTCGCTGACGGAAAGCTATCCCGGTATACCCCTTCCATAAGCACCTTGGCGCAATTGCAAACGGCGGCCAGGGATGATTCACGCTGGGAGGAGATGATTTCGGAGATCGCAACTCATGATGCCTACTACGACCCATTGGTATTCAGGTCGTGGGCTCTGGACGAATCCGTTCTGGCGCGATTGTCGCGTCGAGCGTGGGGACAGCGCAGCAAGCGCGCGAATATCGAGAGATTTCATAGTGCCAGTGGATTTACCAATGAACTGGGCTTGATTGATGTCACGCACGAGATCGTGAACTCGTTTGTCACCGAGGTACGAAATGACCGGAAATTGCCCGTTATCCTGGTCATCAACGATCGCGGCTACGCGGATCACCTGCACAAGGCGCTGGCGCACTTTTCCAATGAAGAGGGTGCTCTGTACTTCAGCACCCATGAACTCGCGCCAGCTACCGATATGGGCAACTTTGTCAAAGATGGCCATTTCACAGTGGTCAAGGATCAGTTGCTTGGACGCAAACTGCTGGATCTGCTCAACCTGCGGCTGAATCGGCGTTCATCAGCCGCATCAGTAGTTCCACCTTAACGAGAAATTGAAGACTTTAATGCGTGCGATGGGTACTCAGAACGCACGGTTCGCACCGCGAGCGTGAAGGCGAACTCATGGGCTTCGGAATTCCAATTCTGATAACCTTGTGACCTGCAAATCGCAGGATGCAATTTGTCAACACGGAATATCTGAATATGGCTGGAACGTTTGCCGAAATCACTGGTTTGAAAGTCATTCCTCGCCCGAACGGCAGTCTGGTCCTGACGCGCAAATTCATTGAGGGAATGACGTACTACGCAAGCAAGTGGCCAGGCCACGTGGTTGCCGTTATGCAACCGGACGACCGGGAATCTCCGAATCTGGACAACGTTGAAGTGCGACCGGAGGATATCCCGTTCGAGGTTAAGTGCCTGCGTTACGATTCACCTGAATTGCGCGAATTCCTCGTGACCTGCGGGCTTGTCCACTGGGGACCCCATCATTTGCTGCATGATGTCGCGGATGCGTTGGGCCGGGCAGGTACGCCCAGCGTCTACTGTACGGAGTATTCGCTTCAGACGCGATGCCAGATCATTGCCGCGGAGGTATCGAATCCGCTGCGGCGCATGCGTCGGTACTTCTGGGAATGGCAGGAGGAGCGCCGCATTCGGAAGAATATTCCAAAAGTAAGCGGATTCGAGGCAAATGGAACCCCCACCTTTGAGAGTTATGGATCATTGAGTGCGGCCGCCAGGCTTTTTTTCGACAACAGAATGGCTTCGGCGCTCATGATTGCGAACGAGCAACTGGAGCGGCGACTGCACGACATGGAGTCGACAACTCGCCCCCTTCGTCTGGTGTTTTCCGGACGCCTGAACCGGATGAAGGGAGCCCTGGATGTCATATCGGTCGCGGAAGCATTGGATCGGAAGGGCGCGGATTTCGAGCTTTCCATCTGCGGAGGAGGGGAGCTGGAAGCGGAAATGCGGCGGCGCATTGAGAACTCCGGACTCACGCAACGGGTGACCATGAAAGGGGTTCTCAATTTTTCAGAACAACTCGTCCCATATGTGAAATCGCATGCAGATATTTTTGTCTGCTGTCACAAGCAGGGAGATCCTTCCTGCACCTATCTTGAAACATTTGGCTGCGGCGTGCCAATCGCCGGATATCTGAATGAAGCGTTCGCCGGTTTGCTGAGACACGTGGACGCCGGCTGGGGCGTACCGCTGAACGAACCCGAAATGTTGGCGGATCTACTGATTGATTTGTCCGGCAGACGGGCAGAAGTTTCGGAAAAAGCCCGGCGAGCACTTGCATTTTCCCGGGAGAACTGCATGGAAACGACGTTCGAGCGGCGGGTCGATTTCTTCAAGCAGTGCGCGAAACTCGACGCTTGACGCACGAGAATCAGGCCATTCACCAACCAACGACGCCGCACTAGCCACACGATTACCCTTGAACCAATCGCGCTCCGTAGAAAATGAAACTCGGCCAACTTAAGCAGCACCTGACACATGTCACCCACCAACTCGGGACTCCCGTTAAATTGGGTCTGCGAGAATATCGGATGCGGGGCTACTTCGAAAATCGGATGGCACATGGTTTTTTTCATGAACCGTTCCTCACGACCGTTCTGAAACGT
This sequence comes from Betaproteobacteria bacterium, assembly GCA_031362885.1. Classification (GTDB taxonomy): domain Bacteria; phylum Pseudomonadota; class Gammaproteobacteria; order Burkholderiales; family JACQAP01; genus JACQAP01. The sequence goes on along the minus strand of JANLTJ010000229.1, from coordinate 3,738 downwards.
TCACTGTCCCACAAGCCAGGGGCCTTTGTCGATATCGGTGTCAACGTCGGTCAAACCTTGATCAAAGTGCTCACGCTTGATCCTCAGCGGCCGTATGTGGGATTTGAACCCCAGATTGGATGCTGTTTCTTCATCGATCAGTTCATCAGAGACAACGCACTGAATCACATGAAGGTGATTCCGGTGGCTTTGTCCAACAAAAATCAGCTCTGCTCCCTGTTTTCCAACAGTCCTTTCGATGAAATGGCAAGCATTTCTGGAAGAACTGAAGTGACGGGACGCGAACGACAACATCAAGAGTGGGTGTCTGCAAGACTGGGCGATGAGGTCATTGAAGAAATCGGACTAAAAAATATCGCCCTGATCAAGATTGATGTGGAGGGTGCGGAACTTCAGGTTGTTCAAGGTCTGACAAAAACGCTGGCGATCGAGCGACCGATCGTCATTTTTGAAGTTCTACCCAATTATGTGGGGCATGAACGCAAGATGCTTGATATTGAAACCTCCAGAGCCAACAGCCTCATTGCTGACAAACTCTACAACCTCTTGGGAGATGCCGGATATCGCATAAGTCAGATAGACAGCCATGGCGAAGAGAGCACAATTGAAAAATTCAATTTGGACGACAAAGTCAATTACGTCGGTTCGAATTTTATTGCGCACCCGATTCCAAGGTAGCACGGAGAATATGCCGACGAGCCTCGAATCGACGATCGTCCAGTTCGGATTCCGCATCCAATGCGCAGTCGCATCAAGGCCCCGGACAGGGCATGAATCTTACCGCCGCATTGAAGCGTTCCGGCCTTAGCTGCGGCATTGGCACGGCAGTGGTCGGATCTCCCGGCGCATCCCAGGCCGGGGGCGCCTGCCAGGGCGAGAACTTGTTGCCGGTCAGGTAGTCGCGATCCGGGCCATGGGCGGCTTGCTGCGAACGTTGCGTCGCCTGCGTCATCGATCCAAACAAAGTGTTGTGAATCAAACGGGCATAACTCGCACGCACTCCGTCAAAACTGGGGGGCATGCAGGTGGAATGCGCATAGACCTGGTTGCACACGGCCCACACGGCGGTATAGCGATCCGAATCGGAGTTGTTTCCCACATGGAACGCGCTGAAAATGCGCGCCTCATGAGGGTCCACCAAGGTATTGTTGGCAACCCAGGCGTACTGTGGTGGCCCTGGTATCGGGTTCGGGTGCACCCGGATGCGGTGATAGCGGGTTCCGTCGATCCGGTTGTCGTATACCACCAGGCGATCGCCGCCGCGAAGGCTCCAGCCCCCGGCCGATCCGACTACTTCGCGCGTGCGCAAGCCGGAAATGATTCGATTGCCGGCAATGACGATGTCAACGCCTTGCAGTCCGCCTGCGTCTGATGCGGCATTGCCCCTGACGTTCACCACGGCAAAACGCTCCACAGGAAAGCCAAAATTCCACAATAAGTGACCGCCGCTGCCGTCTTCGCCGTTGAGATCCACGCCGTCAATGATGATGTCCCTGGCGGGATTGGAATAGAACGCAACCGCGCCAATCAGCCCGCCCGAGTGAGTTCCCGGCGTCGTCCCGCGGATTCTCACGCGCTCTGTGATGGAGCGTGGCGTGTAGCTGCCGATGGTCAGTTGCGCCACCCTGCGGCCCGGGGGAACCACGATGTCCACGTCCCTTACGTCACCGAAAACGACGGCGTGGCCAATGTAGTCCGCAGTCACTGTAATCAGCGTGCCGGGAATCAGAGCCTCGGCGGCGAGCTGGGCGGCACTGGTGACGTTCACGCTGCGCCGCGTGACGGGCGCCGCCGGAGCCGCGATTGGTGCGCGCGGTCCCCATGGGCCGGCAGCGACGTGAAACGGAATCCGCGTCAGGTCCAGTCTGGGATACCAGCGGTAGGGCTCGGCCACTTTCGCGTCCGATGCGGGACAAATGGCCAAGTTGGCGCTCTGCGACCCAGCGACGTTGCCGGGTCTGTGTTCGCTTGATTTTGGCTTCTCGGCTTTAAGTGGCACGTTGCGGTCTGCTTGAGGCGCGGACTGCTCTCCAGAAACGGTGGCGGAGGCAGACACGGCGGTCAACGTAGCGGCAAGCAATATCACCGGAAGTGCGGAGTCTGTGAAAATGGAATCTCCCAAGAAACGGATTTTTTTATGTAAGCACAGTTTAACGAAAATTCTTCTGGCAGGCGAAACTGTCCGAGTTTCGCGAGCGTTCTTCAGTGCTTGCGGCATGGTTTAAAGCATGCCCCTGTTTGCTTATGCGCGGCATGAGTCCGATGCCTGACAAACCGTCACCGTGCGGCACGCTCCACTTGTCCTGCACTCGCGCAAAACTTCTGCAAGATTGGCTCTGAGAGCTTCGCGGCCACGACGCGATTCGCTTCCGGATGCAAATGCACCCAAGAGAGAAGATAGTGCCGGTCCTGGTTCAGAGCGCCGATGACGTCCACGAACGGCACGCCCTGCTGGTTGGCCCACTGCTGCAATTCCTGCATCATCCTCTGGTGTATAAGTAACGTGAACTCGAAATCCGTTACATTCTTTTTCTCTTTCATTTTTCGCCGTATCTTCTCGGCCTCTGCCTCAAAACTAACACCGCGCAACAACAAGCGCTCTTGCACCGCCGTTGGCACCGGTGATCTCGAGGTCGCCTGTTCGTTCGCAACAATAAATGATATGCCGGCTTTTCGACTGGCGTTCAGGATAGTTTCCATATTCTTGAGGAAAACTCGACTGCGCTCCGTTGCAAGAACTTCCAACTGCAACGAATCTTCGACAATGGAGACACGTTCACCTACAAGAACCTGATCTATGAAAGCAATAAGCAGCAGACGATGGACAAGCACAGACCGAAATTTATCGAACCTGGTTTCATATTGCCGGCTGATCATACTGTCGTTGCGACCTTCATAATAAGTTACGACATCAGGCGACAAGTCGATACCTTCCGCAACAAACATGGCAGCCGCCATGGCGGATGTGGCATGAGGGATGGCGAAATTGATCACTTCGAAGTCAACCTTGCCGCCGCAACCTTTGTTCAGAGCTCGCTCCAGGAGGTACGGATAGGTCTGGTTGTCCCTGTTGTAGTAACCAAAAGTCGACGAAGCCCCCATCGTCAGAACACGGACAACCTTCTGCGCTTTTTCCTTCTGAAATTCAGACCCACGAAACCCAAGACTATTGATGGTTACAGGGATTCTCTCTCCCGTATCGGCATCGTGGGTGGTCTTGTGTTCGTTGGGAAAGAACTTTGTGTAGCCATCAAGCGTGCGCGCGTGATTCTCCACGGAGTCCTTGCGTGCCCATTCCGACTCAGTGTGTTTACGCTCGGCATCAGAGAGACGTTTGCTTTTTTGCTCGCTGCTGGGATCAGTATTGCGATACCAGTCAGTGCCGTAGAGGAGAACCCTGGGGCCTATTCCCCATGCAAAACTAACGCGCGTAGCCGCCTCCGCGAATAAAAAGGCCGCCACAAGACCAATCGTCACTGCCATCGGTCTCATCCACCATTTGACAACCATAAATTTCTCCAATGTGCTCGTCTCAATCACTCCTATTACTTCGTCCAGGACATCGAGCCTGCTTGGATCTGAGACGAGTCAAAAATTATGGGTCTTCACGGAATCGAGTGGGTGATTTTGAGGGTTTTTAGAGTTTCGGGAGCATGCAAGTGAGAACTTTCAGCCGCAGGTATTCCTCGTCGCGCAGGCCGTAGGCTCGGCGCTGAATGACGCGGATCTTGTTGTTCA
>JANLTJ010000191.1:0-5517 GCA_031362885.1 Betaproteobacteria bacterium | reverse complement strand
CCCGACCCTTCTCCCGGGGGGAGAAGGGAGTGTTGTGCTCCCCGTCCGAACGGGGAGGTTCATGGGTAGGGGCGAAGATCTGCGGGATCACTTCACAGCGGCAGCAAGCGACACGGGTCGCTCGTCTTTTCCCTCGCCCCTCGCCCCTCATCCCTCGCCCCAAGACTCCGGCCCTCGCGTGTCGTGGAAATATTCCACCGCACTGCACTGTCCCGACTGCAATATCCACTACCGCGAACCGAACCAGAGCAGCTTCTCATTCAATTCGCCGGTCGGCGCCTGCGACACCTGCCGTGGCTTCGGACGCGTCATCGGTGTCGATTATGGGCTGGTGATTCCGGACGAAGCGAAAACGCTCGCCGGCGGCGCGGTGAAGCCGTGGCAGACGGCCAGCTTCAAGGAATGCCAGGACGATCTCGCCAAGTACGCGAAAAAACGCGGCATCCCGCTCGACAAACCCTGGCGGAACTTGAGCCTGGCGCAGAAAAGCTGGGTCATCGACGGCGAACCCGAATGGATGAACTGGAAACAATCCTGGCCCGGTATCTGGTACGGCGTGAAGCATTACTTCGACTGGCTGGAGAGCAAAGCCTACAAGATGCATATCCGCGTGCTGCTCTCGCGCTACCGCGCCTACACGCCATGCGCGGCCTGTGAGGGTAGCCGGCTCAAGCCCGATGCGCTGCTGTGGCGCATCGGCAATCAACCCGACGCGCGCGCGGTACTCGAATCGAGCCGGCGTTATCGTCCGCAGGGCGTGGCCTGGAGCACCGGGCAATTGCACGAAGTGCCGGGGTTGTGCATTCACGATCTGATGCGCCTGCCGGTGGATCGTTGCGCGCGGTTTTTCAAAACCCTGCACCTGCCCTCCGCCCTGTTGGACGAGGCCACCGAATTGCTGCTCGCCGAGACCCGTGCGCGTTTGTCTTATCTCCAGGAAGTCGGGCTCGGTTATCTCACGCTGGACCGTCAGTCGCGCACGCTCTCCGGCGGCGAAGTCCAGCGCATCAACCTCACCACGGCACTGGGCACTTCGCTCACCAACACTTTGTTCGTGCTCGATGAGCCCTCCATCGGCCTGCACCCGCGCGACATGGGGCGCGTGATCGCGGTGATGCACAAGCTGCGCGATGCGGGCAATTCGCTGGTGGTGGTCGAGCACGATCCGCAGATCATGTTCGCCGCCGACCGCATTCTGGACATGGGGCCGGGGCCGGGAGAAAAGGGCGGCGAGATCGTGTTCTTCGACCGCCCGGCGGCGCTCACCAAACGTTCCGCGTCACTGACCGGAGAGTACTTGAGCGGTCAGCGCCGCGTCGATGCCGGGCTGATACGTATGCCGGTGACGCCAGGCGGGCCAAGACTCGAAGTGTTCGGCGCCACCGAGCACAACCTCAAGAACATCGACGTGGCGATTCCGCTCAACCGCCTGGTGTGCGTGACCGGCGTCTCGGGTTCGGGGAAATCCACGCTGATGCAGGACGTGCTCTACGCCGCGCTGCTCAAGCACAAGGGCAAACCCAGCGAAGCGGCAGGCGCGCACGCGGCGCTCACCGGCGCGGACCTGATCGGCGAGGTGGTGATGGTGGACCAGACGCCGATTGGCCGCACGACACGTTCCAATCCGGCGAGCTACGTCGGCGCCTTTGATGCGATCCGCGACTTGTTCGCGAAATCGCCGATGGCCAAAGAGCGCGCCTACAAGCCCGGCATGTTCAGCTTCAACTCCGGCGATGGCCGCTGTCCGGCCTGCGGCGGCAACGGTTTCGAGCATGTCGAAATGCAGTTCTTGTCCGACGTTTACTTGCGCTGCCCGGACTGCGACGGCCGCCGCTACCGGCCGGAGCTTCTCGAAGTCACCATCGCGCCCGAAGGCAGATCCGCGAAAAGCATTGCCGATGTGCTCGATCTGACCGTATCCGAGGCCATCGCCTATTTCGCCGATGCCCGCGAGGTCTTGCGCCGCTTGCAGCCACTCGCCGATGTCGGCCTCGAATACCTGCGCCTGGGCCAGCCCGTGCCGACACTCTCCGGCGGCGAAGCCCAGCGCCTCAAACTCGCCGGTCACTTGACCGAAGCAGCCATCTCTCCCATCTCGTCCCGCGCCCCTCGCTCCTCGACCCTGTTCCTGTTCGACGAACCCACCACCGGCCTGCACTTCGATGACATCGCGAAGCTGCTGCGTTCGTTCCGCCGGCTGGTGGCGGCCGGGCATTCGCTGCTGGTGATCGAACACAATCTCGATGTGATTGCCGCCTGCGATTGGATCATCGATTTGGGGCCTGAGGGCGGCGAGGCCGGTGGCGAAATCGTCTTCACCGGAACGCCCGAAGATATAAGACGCGACACCAAGTCACACACCGGCATCGCCCTGAAGGAATACGAACAGGCGATCGCGAAAGGCGCATTCACCCAACCGGCGTCCGCTGCCAACGATGTTCTCCCTCAACCCTCGCCCCTCACCTCTCGCCCCTCAATAGACATTCACAACGCGCGCGAACACAATCTCAAGAACATCAGCCTGTCGTTGCCGCGCGGACAGTTCACGGTCATCACCGGTGTTTCCGGCAGCGGAAAATCCACGCTGGCCTTCGACATTATTTTCGGCGAAGGTCAGCGCCGTTATCTGGAATCGCTCAACGCCTACGCGCGGCAATTCGTGCAGGTTGCCTCGCGCCCGGACGTGGACGCCATCTACGGCATTCCACCCACGGTGGCCATCGAACAGCGCACCAGCCGGGGCGGACGCAAGAGCACGGTGGGCACGCTCACCGAGATTCATCATTTCCTGCGTCTGCTGTTCGTGAAACTCGGTACGCAGCATTGCCCGGATTGCGCAGTGCCGATCGAACCGCAAAGCCCGGACGCCATCGCGGCGCGCATCCTGCGCGAGTACAAGGGCCGGCACATCGGATTGCTTGCGCCGCTGGTGGTCAATCGCAAGGGCGTGTATACCGACCTTGCCAGATGGGCCGGCAACAAGGGTTTTCCGGCCTTGCGCGTGGATGGTGAATTTTTATCGACGCAAAAATTTCCGCGCATCGACCGCTTCAAGGAACATTCAATCGAATTGCCGGTGGCCGACCTGCATGTCAGCGCCGCGGATGAAAAAAATTTGCGATCGGCCTTGGCTCTGGCACTGGAGCACGGCAAAGGCGTGGCGCAGGTCATCGGGCCACTGGACGGCCTCATGCAGGGCAAAGGCAGGCTCACCGAGACCGTGTTCTCCACCAAGCGCGCCTGTCCGTCTTGCGCGCGCAGTTTTCCGGAACTCGACCCGCGCCTGTTCTCCTACAACTCCAAACACGGCTGGTGCGCGGCTTGTTATGGCACCGGCCTGAAAATTGATGAAGTCGGCTGGGACGAAGCGCGCTCGCGCACCGGCACCGAGGACAATGTGCTCGATTCCTGGATCGAGTGGCTGCAAGTCGATGAGCCTTGCCCGGAATGCGAAGGCAAGCGCCTCAACCGCGAGGCGCTCGCCGTCTCCTGGCGCGGGCGCTCGATTGCCGACTACGGCATGCTGCCGGTCGCGCAACTGGGCGCGCTCGTTGCCGCGCTCAGACTGCAAGGCCGCGAACTGGAGATTGCGCGCGACCTGGTGGCGGAGCTGAAAAGCCGCCTGAGCTTTCTTTCCGAAGTCGGCCTCGATTATCTTTCGCTGGATCGTTCCGCGCCCACACTCTCCGGCGGTGAAGCGCAGCGCATCCGCCTCGCCGCGCAACTGGGATCGAACTTGCGTGGCGTGTGCTACATCCTCGACGAACCCACCATCGGCCTGCATCCGCGCGACAATCAGATTCTGCTGCGCACGCTGGAGAAGCTGGAAGAAAAGGGCAATACGCTGCTGGTGGTGGAGCACGATGAAGACACCATCCGCCGCGCGCACCATGTGGTTGACCTGGGCCCCGGCGCAGGCCGTCTCGGCGGTGAAGTCATTGCGCAAGGCAGCGTCGAAGAATTGATGCGCGCGCCGCGCTCGCTGACAGGCCATTTCCTGGCGCATCCATTGCGCCACCCTTTGCAGCCCTGGCGCCCGACGGACCAGCGCACGCCGGCGATTCAGATGCTCGGTGCGAAACTGCACAATCTGAAACAGGTCGATGTGCGTTTTCCGCTGGCAAGGCTCAGCGTGGTCACCGGCGTGTCCGGCAGCGGCAAATCCACGCTGGCGCGCGACATCCTGCACGACAACCTGGCCGCGCTGGTGGGCGAGCGCAACAAACGCAACAAAAGCACGTTCGCGCCGGCCGGTTGCCGCGCGATCAAAGGCTGGGAGCAGATCGACCGCGTGCTCGAAGTCGATCAGACCCCGATCGGCAAAACGCCGCGCTCCTGCCCGGCCACGTATGTCGGCTTCTGGGATGCGATCCGCAAGTTGTTCGCCGGGACCCAGGAAGCACGCATGCGCGGCTTCGATGCCGGACGCTTCTCCTTCAATACCAAAGGCGGCCGCTGCGATGCATGTGAGGGTCAGGGCATGCAGAAAATCGAAATGAGTTTTCTGCCGGATGTGAAAGTGGCCTGCGATGTCTGCAACGGCGCGCGCTTCAATCCGGAAACCCTTGCCGTGCGCTACAAGGAGAAGTCCATTGGCGCAGTGTTGAAAATGAGCGTGGATGAAGCGGTTGATTTTTTCGCCGTGCATCCGGCGATACATCACGCCTTGCGCCTGTTGCAGGAAGTCGGGTTGGGCTACCTCACGCTCGGCCAGCAAAGTCCGACCCTGTCAGGCGGTGAAGCGCAGCGCATCAAACTTGTCACCGAGTTGTCCAAAGTCAGGATCGCGGAGGATTTGCCGCGGCGTGGAGCGGGTGCCGGCGGGAGGAAGACGCTGTATGTTCTCGACGAGCCCACTGTCGGATTGCACATGGCCGATGTGGAGAAACTCATCCGTGTATTGCACCGCCTGGTCGATGCCGGCAATACCGTCGTGGTGATCGAACACAATCTCGACGTCATGGCGGACGCCGACTGGATCATCGACCTCGGTCCGGAAGGCGGCGAGGGTGGCGGGCGTCTGGTGGCCCAGGGCATGCCTGAGCAGATAGCCGCCGTGAAACCTTCACACACTGGCCGTGTGCTGGCAGAGTTTCTTCGCGAGCGTGGCCGAGGTTAGTTGTTTTTCTCACAATCGGCAGGAGTAAAATCGGCACTCCTTCTGCGCATTCCAACTTGATTTCGAATGAAAGCCGGCGACCTCCATATTCCTCTTCCCGCCCAGCAAGTCAGCATCGACGTGCTGCTCGAAAAGTACGCCAAAAATGGCGAGACCTCGATCGCCGATGTGCGCCGCCGGGTGGCGCGCGCGCTGGCAGCGACGGAAAAGGATCCGGCGAAATGGGAGCCGGCCTTTTTCGAAGCGCTGGAAAACGGCTTTATTCCGGGCGGGCGCATCAACTCCGCCGCCGGAACAAAACTCACTGCCACGCTGATCAATTGCTTCGTGCAGCCGGTGGGCGATTCGGTATCGGAAATAGTTGATGGCAAGCCCGGCATCTATGTCGCGCTGATGGA
>JANLTJ010000185.1:0-58661 GCA_031362885.1 Betaproteobacteria bacterium | reverse complement strand
AGGGCCAATTGATCGAACAGCAGTTCAAACAGGCCGCCTGAGGGGTCCGCCAGAGCGCCGCGGAGGTCGGCAAACCGGCCTCTGCAAAAAGCGGACAATTCATTTGCTACAAAACCGGACATTTCTATTTACTTCCGACATGTTGGCTCCGCCGGGTCAGGCAGGCGATGCTATCCCTGGTTCAGGGATTGAATCCAGCCCCGCATAGCGGCAGGGGTGCAGGTCAGCCGAAGCGTCCGGTGATGTAGTCCTCGGTCGCCTTTTGCCTGGGCTTGATGAAGATGGTGTCGGTGACATCGAACTCGATCATTTCGCCCAGGTACATGTAGGCGGTAAAGTCCGATACGCGCGCCGCCTGCTGCATGTTATGGGTCACAATCAGGATGGTCACTTTGCTCTTCAGGTCGGTAATCAGATCCTCGATGCTGGCAGTGGCGATCGGGTCCAGGGCGGAAGTCGGTTCGTCGAACAACAGGATTTCAGGTTCAGTCGCCAGGGCACGTGCGATGCACATGCGCTGCTGCTGGCCGCCGGAAAGATTGAATGCCAGGTCATTCAAGCGGTCCTTGACTTCCTCCCACAGCGCCGCACCGCGCAGCGCCTGTTCCACTTTTTCATCGAGCGTCGCCACGCTGCGTACACCGCGCACGCGCAGACCGTATGCCACGTTCTCGTATATCGATTTCGGAAATGGATTGGGTTTCTGGAAAACCATGCTGATACGCATGCGCACCTCGATCGGATCGACCTGCTGATTGAGCAAATTGGTATTGTCCGGATGCAACCGGATTTCGCCTTCATAACGGTTGCCCGGGTACAAGTCGTGCATCCGGTTGAAACAACGCAGATAAGTTGACTTGCCGCAACCGGAAGGCCCGATCAGAGCGGTAACCTTCTTGTCGTAGATCGGCATGTTGATATCTTTCAATGCCCGGAAAGCGCCATAGAAGAAACTCAAGCCCCGTGCTTCCGCCTTGAGAATGAGATTGTCGGACGCGGCGAAGTTTTCAGAATTCTTGGCCATTTTCAAATTTCACCACTTGATGTTTTTTCTGAGCCGGTAACGGATATAAATCGCCAGCGCATTCATCGACAAGGTCATGAATACCAGCACCAGGCCCGCGGCAGCGGCATTCTGATGAAATGAAGCCTCCGGCCGCGAAGTCCAGTTGAACATCTGAATCGGCATCACCGTAAAAGGGGCAAACAGCCAATCGAATAGTCCCGCCGGCGGGTCCCCGGAAAACGGCGCCGGAGGCAGAAAGGCGATGAAGGTCAGTGCGCCAATGGTGATGATGGGGGCCGTCTCGCCAATCGCGCGCGCCAGCCCGATGATGACCCCGGTCAGTATGCCCGGCAGGGAATAGGGAAGAATATGATCCGCGGTGGTTTGCCACTTGGTAGCACCCAGTGCATAGGCCCCCTCGCGGATAACACCGGGAATGGACCGAATCGCCTCGCGGGTGGCAACAATGACCATGGGCAGAATCAGCAAGGCCAATGTCAATCCTGCGGACAAGATGCTCTGGCCGAAGCCAAACTTGTAGACGAACAAGCCCAGGGCCAGCAATCCATAGATGATCGAGGGAACACCGGCCAGATTGGTCACGTTGATCTCGATCAGGTCCGTCATCCAGTTCCTCGGTGCATACTCCTCAAGGTAAACAGCGGCGCCTACGCCAACCGGTATGGCGGCAAGCGCCGTCAGCAGCATGATCAGAGTGGTGCCCACCCAAGCCGAAAGGATGCCCGCGCTCTCGGCGTGCCGTGAAGGAAAATTGACGAAGAAGTTCCATGACAATCGATGCGCGCCGTCAATTGCCATACCCGCGAACAACGCGACGAAGGTCAGCACACCCACCATCAAAGCCAGCAATCCGATGAAAGCGAATATCAGGTCCCAGCGTTTGTGCCTGACGATGAGCGCACGAATTTCAGCGACGGTCATGTCGGCCATGTCAGTATGCCTGCCGGAAACGACGCGTGAGAACGTGGCCGAGGACGTTGAAGAACAGGGTCAGCAACATCAAGCTCAGGCCGGCGGCGAATATGGTCTGGTATCCAAGGCTCCCGTGCGGCAAATCGCCCAGGGCGACTTGTACGATGTAGGCCGTGATGGTCGCGGCCGGCTCGGCCGGATTCCAGGTCAGATTGGGTTGCATGCCGGCAGCGACCGCCACGATCATGGTCTCTCCCACCGCGCGCGAGATGCCTAGAATATAGGCTGCGGCAATGCCGGAAAACGCCGCCGGCGTCACCACGCGAAGGGCGGTCTGGAAACGCGTCGCACCCATGGCGTAGGATCCCTCGCGCATCGCCATCGGCACCGCGCGCATCGCATCCTCGGACACCGAACTGATATAGGGAATGATCATGATGCCCATGACCAGCCCCGCCGACAGTAGATTGAAGCCCGGCAGTCCCGGGAAAAAGTACTGGAGCGCCGGAGTCACATACAGCAGGGCGAAATAGCCGTATACGATCGTGGGCACGCCACCCAGCAATTCAAGAAACGGTTTGGCGACTTCGCGCACGCTGAAAGGGGCGAACTCGGATAAATAGATGGCGATCGTGGTTCCGAGTGGTATGGCCACGGCCAGCGCCACCGCCGAACTGACCACGGTGCCCGACAACAGCACCATGATGCCGTAATGAGCGTCATCGAACAGCGGAGTCCACTGATTGTCGGTGAGAAAATCGACAATCGAGATATGCTGGAACAATTTGAAGGATTCGGATACCAGGATGACAACAATGCCAACCGTGACGGCAACGGAAGCCGAGGCGCATAGAAACAGCGTGAACTCGATGAAGCGCTCGCGAATATGGCGGGTATTTTTCTTTGCGAGCCGCGCGCTGACTGTTTGATCCGCCAAGGGTGTCAATCTTTCGGTAATTGCGACGGGACTCATCGGATTAGGGCCGAGGGCAAGATACTACAACTTTCCCTTTACGCGCAGCTGACGCAATAAACTGGAAGGGTGGCAACCCCTCCAGTTTGAACTAAATCGACTGCTATGAATTAGAGCTTGGCCTCAAGCTTCATCAATTGCTCGATGGTCAGTCCGACTTTGCTCTCGCCACCGAACTTGGTCCCCAGCACCTTCTTCGCGACATGGTCTTCGTTGAAGGCGTATGCCTTGGCAGGCAGCGGCACGTACTTGACCTCGCGCACCAAAGCGTCGGCGTTCTTCATATAGAAGGCGACGAATTCCTGCACCTCCGGCCGCTCAAGAGACTTGGCATTGACATAAATGAAAATCGGGCGGGCCAGAGGCGTGTAGGTGCCGTTGATGACCGTGTCCAGTGAAGGTTCGACGCCCTGACCTGACTTGTCGGCGATTTTTGCGGCACGCAACTTGTCCTTGTTCTCGATGTAGTAGGCAAAACCGAAATAACCCAGCGCGTTGACGTCGCGGGATACGCCCTGAACCAGGACATTGTCGTCTTCAGATGCGGTGAAATCACCACGGCTCGATTTGGCCTTGCCATTGATGGCGTCGGTGAAATAGTCAAACGTTCCCGAGTCAGCACCCGGGCCGAACAACTTCAGCGGTTGGTCAGGCCACGCCGGATTGACCTGTTTCCACTTCATCACCTTGCCTTGGGACGCGGCATCCCACATTTTTTTCAGCTCGGCCACGGTGACGGTGCCGGCCCATGTGTTTCCCGGGTTGATAACCACCGTCAGCGCGTCATACGCGACCGGCAGTTCGATGTACTTCACTCCGGCCGCGTTGCAGTCATCCATTTCCTTCTTCAGGATGGGTCGCGAAGCGTTGGCAATGTCGATGTCACCGCGGCACAGCTTCTTGAATCCGCCACCGGTGCCGGAAATGCCGACCGTAACCCTGATTTTGCCCTTCTTGGACTTCTGGAAATCCTCGGCCACGGCTTCGGTGATCGGAAACACCGTGCTTGAACCATCAATCTTGATCAGTTGTGCGTTCGCCGAGGGCGCAACGGCAAACAAAGTGCCTGCGAACACTGCCGCCAGGGCAGGGATAGCGAAGCGCGGGGCTTTGAACATGGGGTCAATCTCCTAGAATTTGGGGTTTGCATCCGAGCGCCGCGATTCTATGGCTGAATTGTGACAATTTGATGGCGAACGTCCGGATTGCCCCCCGCACCTCCCTTGCTCGCCCCGCAGGCGCTTAGCCGCGAGTCTGCTGACTGATGGCGTGCGCCAGCGATTGCGCCAGTTCGGAAACGAATTCCTGCCCTTGCCCTTCCACCATGACGCGAATCACCGGTTCCGTGCCGGATGCGCGGAGCAAAACCCGGCCTTTGTTCCCAAGCTTGGTCTGAGTCGCATTGAGCGCGGTCCGGATCGCCGGGTTGGATTCAAAATCAAAGCCTTTGCGGGTTTTCACATTGACCAGCACCTGCGGGTAGAGGCGCACGCCGGCGCACGATTTGGCCAGGCTTGTTCCTTCGGCCCGTAAGGCGTGCAGAACCTGAAGCGCGGAAACGATGCCATCGCCGGTCGTATGCTTATCGAGGCAAATGATATGGCCCGAGTTCTCGCCACCGAGTTGCCAGCCCTGCTCGATTAATTTTTCCAGGACATAGCGATCGCCAACGGCGGCACGCGCAAATGGGATACCCAATGCCGCCAGCGCCTGTTCCATGCCCAGATTGGTCATCAAGGTACCGACCACTCCGCCTTTGAGGAGCCTGCGCTTCTTGCGAAACTGCGCGATGACATACAACAACTGATCGCCGTCGTAAATTCTGCCGTCCTGGTCCGCCATCGTCAGGCGATCTCCATCGCCATCAAACGCCACCCCCAGATGCGCTCGATGCGCTTTGACCGCTTTTGCCAGCGCTTGCGGGTGCGTGGCACCGCAGTCGCGGTTGATATTGATACCATCCGGCTGCGCGCCGATGGCAATCACTTCCGCACCGAGTTCATGAAACACCGGGGTCGCGATATGGTAGGTCGCGCCGTGTGCGCAATCCACGACCAGTTTCAGTCCACGAAGGTCGAGATCATTCGGGAAAGTGCTCTTGCAGAACTCGATGTAGCGTCCCGGGGCGTCGTTCAGGCGGCGCGCCTTGCCCAATTGCGCCGAGGCCATGATTTCCAGCGGCTGATCGACACGCGCTTCGATGGCATGCTCGATGGCGTCGGGCAGTTTGTTTCCGTCGCCGGAGAAAAATTTGATGCCATTATCTTCGAACGGATTGTGCGAGGCGGAGATTACGATGCCGGCCTGCAGGCGCAATGCGCGCGTGAGATAAGCCACCGCGGGCGTGGGCATCGGCCCGGCAAGATAAATGTCCACTCCCGCAGCCGACAAACCCGCCTGAAGCGCGGATTCGAGCATGTATCCCGAAATTCGCGTGTCCTTGCCAATCAACACCGCAGCATGCTCGCCCGACGGCAGTTCCGGTCCCGCGGCGAGAACCTTGCCGGCGGCGTGACCCAGACGCATTACGAAATCCGGGGTGATCGGGGATTCGCCTACGCGCCCGCGGACCCCATCGGTGCCAAAGTACTTTCTGATTTTCTTCATGATGGCGAGTATGAGTTGTCGTCTATGGCGCGCAACACCAACAGGCTGTCGCGCGTTACGGCCACATCATGCACTCGAATGATCGCGGCTCCGCGTTGCGCCGCGAGCATGGCAGCGGCCGCGCTCGCGTACACCCGCTCGGCCCTCTCCCGTCCGACAATTTTACCGAATAGCGACTTTCTCGACAGACCGGCAAGCAGGGGGAAGCCTGACTTGCGCAATCTGGGCAGCGCACGAATCAGCTCGAGATTGTGCTGCACGGTCTTCCCGAACCCGAACCCCGGGTCAAGCACGATGCTCTCGCGCGCGACGCCCGCGGCGAGCGCAGCCGTGGCCCGCTCAATCAGGAAGGCTTCCACTTCGCCGACTACATCGAGATAGCTCGGTGCCTGCTGCATTGTTCGCGGGTCACCCTGCATGTGCATCAAACAGACCGCTACCGATTCACGGGCAACGATATCCAGCGCGCCGTGCGCCCGAAGGGCAAATATGTCGTTGATCATCGATGCACCTGCGGCAATCGCGCGCCGCATGACTTCGGGCTTGCAGGTATCGATCGATATCGGCACGGGCAGCGTGACCAGCTGCTCCAGCACCGGCAACACCCGGCGCAATTCTTCATCGGTTTCCACGAGTTGCGCGCCCGGCCTGGACGATTCACCGCCAATATCGAGGATGTCTGCGCCCTCTTCGAGCAGTTGCATGGCGTGATCCCGCGCCCGGGCCGGATCCAAAAACTTGCCCCCGTCGGAAAACGAGTCCGGAGTCACATTCACGATACCCATGATGAGCGGTCGCTCAAGCAAAAGCGAAAATCGACCGGCCTGCAGGGAAGGGGCGAGGGACGAGGGGCGAGGGGAAGTCAAAGGCCGGTTCGCACTCATCGTCTAATCACGGCGGAAAGTTCGAAAAATATCAAAACAAAAGGGTGAGGTTTTTCTCCTCACCCCTCGATGCGCGCTCCGCGCAGGATTGCTAGGCTTCCCGGGCCGGCGTTGCGGTTGCCGCAGGCGCCGTGGCGCTCCCTTGGGGCGGCGGTGGTGTTTGTTGGGTCACGGGCGGTTTGGGCGGACGCGGCGGACGCCCTTCCATGATGTCCTTGACCTGCTCGGAGTCTATGGTCTCCCATTCCAGCAGCGCCTTGGCCATGGCTTCCACTTTTTCGCTGTTGTCTTCTATCAGCTTGCGCGCCAGCGCATATTGCCCGTCAATAATGCGCCGGATTTCGGCGTCCACCTGCTGCAGGGTGGCTTCCGAAACGTTTTTGTGCGTGGTGATTGATCGGCCGAGAAACACCTCGCCCTCGTTTTCACCGTACACCATGGGACCAAGACTCTCGCTCATGCCCCACTGAGTGACCATGCGCCGCGCCATCTCGGTCGCCCGCTCAAAGTCGTTCGACGCGCCGGTGGTCATTTGCTTCATGAACACTTCTTCGGCGATGCGGCCACCGAACAGCACGGCAATGTTCTGCAGGATCTGCTCGCGGTCCAGGCTATAGCGGTCTTCCTGCGGCAACTGCATGGTCAGACCGAGCGCGCGGCCGCGCGGGATAATGGTGACCTTGTGTACCGGATCGGTCCGCGGCAGCAGTCGGGCTACCACCGCATGGCCGGATTCGTGATACGCGGTATTGCGCCGCTCATGCTCTGGCATCACCATGGATTTGCGTTCCGCGCCCATCATGATCTTGTCCTTGGCGCGTTCGAAATCGTCCATATCGACCAGACGCTTGTTGCCGCGAGCCGCGAACAACGCGGACTCGTTCACGAGATTGGCCAGATCGGCGCCGGAAAATCCGGGGGTGCCGCGCGCGAGAATGTCCGGACGCACGTCGGGGGCGACCGGAACCTTGCGCATATGCACCATGAGAATCTGCTCGCGGCCACGAATATCCGGCAGCGGCACTACCACCTGCCGGTCGAAACGTCCCGGACGCAACAATGCGGGGTCGAGTACGTCCGGCCGGTTGGTGGCTGCGATCACGATCACGCCGACACCGGTTTCGAATCCATCCATTTCCACCAGCAACTGATTCAGCGTTTGCTCGCGTTCGTCGTTGCCCCCACCCAGACCGGCGCCGCGCTGGCGGCCAACCGCATCAATTTCATCGATGAAAACGATGCAGGGCGATTGCTTCTTGGCCTGCTCAAACATGTCGCGCACACGCGCCGCGCCGACACCAACGAACATCTCCACGAAATCGGATCCGGATATCGAAAAGAACGGCACCTTGGCTTCGCCGGCGATGGCGCGCGCCAGCAACGTCTTGCCGGTGCCGGGAGAGCCGACCATCAGCACGCCTCGGGGAATGCGGCCGCCGAGTTTCTGAAACTTGCCCGGATCGCGCAGGAAATCGACCAATTCGGATACCTCCTCCTTGGCCTCCTCACAGCCGGCGACGTCCGCAAACGTGACCGTATTGGTGGATTCATCGAGCATTCGCGCGCGGCTCTTGCCGAACGAAAATGCGCCGCCGCGCCCGCCACCCTGCATCTGGCGCATGAAAAATATCCACACACCAATGAGCAGCAGCATCGGAAACCAGGATACGAATATGGTCATCAGTATCGACTGCTCTTCCTCGGGCTTGGCCTCAATGATGACGCCGGCCTTCAGCAGATCCGATACCATCCAGGGATCCGAAGGCGAATAGGTCGTGAACTTCGATCCATTGCTCTTCACGCCCTTCAATACCCGGCCTTCAATCGTGACTTTGGCAATGTTGCCCAGCTTCACCTCCTCGATGAATTGCGAGTACTCCATCGAGCTCGACTGTTGCTGGCGCACGCTGAACTGATTGAAAACCGTCATCAGTACCAACGCGATGACCAGCCAGATCGCTACATTCTTGATGAGATTATTCAAAGCTTCTCCTTGCCACGGCGGCTGTCGAGCCGCCAAACGTTGGGGTCATTCTAATCCGATTCCACCCCCTGCGTGGCGATCGGGCA
Organism: Betaproteobacteria bacterium; assembly: GCA_031362885.1. Classification (GTDB taxonomy): domain Bacteria; phylum Pseudomonadota; class Gammaproteobacteria; order Burkholderiales; family JACQAP01; genus JACQAP01. The sequence continues at coordinate 50,188 of JANLTJ010000185.1, read as the reverse complement.
CCCTTACCGTGATTAACGCTACTGCCGCTTGCCACGAGCCAGTAAATAGAACTCGCTCGACCGGTCGCGCGAAGCTTTTGGCTTGCGCACGGCAACCGCAGAGAACCGGGTGCCGAGTTGCTTGCGAAACTCGTCCAGGCCCGCGCCCTGAAATACTTTGACCAGCAGGTCGCCGCCAGGTTTCAAGCGCTCGGTCGCGAATTCGAACGCCAATTCCACAAGGTGTATGGAGCGGGCCTGATCGACAAGACCGACTCCGCTAATATTGGGGGACATGTCGGAAACCACAAGGTCAATGGAACGATTGCCCGTCTGGGCCTCAAGAAGCTTCAAAGTGGCTTCGTCCGAGAAATCACCGCGAATTAGGATCACTCCGTGCAACGGCTCCATTTCCAGAATATCCAGCGCCATGACTTGTCCCTTGGGGCCGACCATTGGAGCGAGCACTTGCGACCAGCCGCCAGGCGCGGCGCCAAGATCGACGACCGTCATGCCGGCACGCACCAGCTTGTCTTTTTCCAGGATTTCGATCAGTTTGTATGCGGAGCGCGAACGATAACCGTCCTGCCTGGCGCGACGCACGTAGACATCGGTCACATGCTCGTGCATCCATGCTTTGCTGGTTCTGGTTCTCGCCATTGCCTAGAATGCCTGTTTAAGGAGAATACCGTGCTGCTACAACTCTCGCCGGTCGAGCGTCGGGCGCTAAAAGCCCGCGCTCATGCCCTCGAACCCATCGTACGAATCGGCACCGGGGGCCTGACGCCATCCGTAGCTCGTGAAATCAACCGCAGTCTTATGGCCCATGAAATCATCAAGGTACGGGTCATGGACGAAGAGCGTCGTGTACGCGAAGAAATCCTGCAACAGGTTTGCGAAGAGCTCAATGCGGCCCCGGTTCAGCATATCGGCAAGATTCTCGTCATTTACCGGCCGAAACCTGAAACGCCCTCGGAACCGAAAGCAGCGAATTCCAAACCAAGATCGAAAACAAAAAAAACTCCGCGAGCGCTCAAACGCAGTTTTCAGGGCCGTGCCTGAACCGGGCTATCTGCCGCGTCCATGCTGCAAAACCAGGATCAAACCCAGCCCACACTCGATCAGATACAGCACGCTTGAAACACCGTGCCAGGCCGCGAATCGATTGCGGAAAATGCTCTGCATGACCTCTGAAGGCAAGGCTTGCTGTTTTAGGCTGGCCATGATGGGCTGAACGCCAAACTGACCTGCCGCCGCGAAGATTGCCATCAGCAGCACCGTCCAGAAAAACAGTTGTCGAAAGGCTTGAGCGCCGAAGCGAGCCAGCCTGAACAGCAGCAAATAGGTTCCGCAAGCCAGTCCGGTCCACGCGATCGCGGAAAAAAACTGGCCGGCCAGCATGCCGGCCTGGGATCGATCCGGCAAGGTATGAAACAACAACGGTGCCACGATCAGACCGATCGCCCACAATCCGCCCGCCCACAGGGTGACGGTGATCGACTGCAATGCTTCGGTGACGGTTCTCACAAAGGGCCGGCGTTCCCGATATCGGCCTGGTGTGGAGCTAAAGGGTCCTTGACCAGAACTTCCGGGCTGCTACAGATACTTCACATCCAGAATCTCGTACTCCTTGATTCCGCCCGGAGCCTTGACCTCAACCACATCGCCCGAATATTTTCCGATCAGCGCGCGCGCTATTGGCGAACTGATCGAAATCTTGTTGTCTTTGATATTCGCTTCGTCGTCGCCAACGATCTGATAGGTCACGGTTGCACGGCTGTCCGCCTCCTCCAGCTCCACCGTGGCACCGAACACGCAGCGCCCGTCCGCGTCGAGATGAGCCGGATCGATGATCTGCGCATTGGCAAGCTTGCCTTCCACTTCAACAATGCGTCCCTCGATGAAGCTTTGCTTTTCCTTGGCGGCGTCATACTCGGCGTTCTCGGAAAGATCACCGTGCGCGCGCGCCTCCTGAATGGCGGCGATGACCAGAGGCCGTTCCACCGTTTTCAATTGTTGCAGTTCGTTGCGCAATTGGTCGGCGCCCTTCACCGTCAATGGGACCTTGTTCATCATCGTTGCCGGGCCTCTTGGTGCTCGCTGAGTTGACTGGTTGACTTCAGTCTCGCATGCAGGTCCTGCAGCGAGTAAGCGGTGAGTTCGCTCATTTGCTCAATGCCGATACAAGCCGCCCTGGCGCCGGCTATGGTCGTGAAATAGGCCACCCGTGCCTGCAAGGCGGAACGCCGGATGGAGTAGGAGTCCTGTACCGCGCTGCGCCGCTCATCCACGGTGTTGACGATAAACGCCACTTCGCCGTTCTTGATCATATCAACAATGTGCGGCCGGCCCTCGGCTACTTTGTTGATCGGGGTAATCTGCAAGCCCGCGTCGGCCAACGCCGCAGCCGTGCCGCGCGTGGCATACAAACTGAACCCGAGCTTGTACAGTGTACGCGCGATATCAACGACCTTGGGCTTGTCCGCGTTGCGCACGCTGATGAAGGCCTTGCCGCCTGAAGGCAACTTCAAGCCGGCGGCCAGTTGGGATTTCACGAACGCCTCGGCGAAGGTGTTGCCCACGCCCATGACTTCTCCGGTTGACTTCATTTCGGGGCCCAGAATGGTATCCACGCCAGGGAACTTGATGAAAGGGAACACCGCTTCCTTGACCGAGTAGTAGGGCGGTATCACTTCGCGGGTTATGCCCTGGCGCCTGAGCGTCTGACCAACCATGCAGCGAGCCGAAATCTTGGCAAGCGCGAGCCCGGTCGCCTTGGATACGAATGGCACGGTACGTGACGCTCGCGGATTGACTTCGAGCACAAACACGGTCTCGTTCTGGATCGCGAACTGGACATTCATAAGTCCAACCACCTGCAAGGCCCTGGCCATCGCCACGGTTTGCCGCCGCAATTCATCCTGGATCTGCTCGGAAAGGCTGAACGAGGGCAGCGAGCAAGCCGAATCACCGGAATGCACGCCAGCCTGCTCGACGTGTTCCATGATGCCGCCGATCAAGACGTCTTCGCCGTCGCAGACCGCGTCGACATCGACTTCAATTGCATCGTTGAGAAAGCGGTCGAGCAGGACCGGAGAATCGTTCGATACTTTCACCGCTTCGCGCATGTAACGCTCAAGATCGCGCTGCTCGTGCACGATCTCCATCGCACGCCCGCCCAGGACGTACGAAGGCCGCACCACCAGGGGATAACCGATTTCCTGCGCCAGCGCGATCGCCGCTTCCGCGCTGCGAGCGGTGCGGTTTGGGGGCTGTCTGAGCTTGAGCTCCATCAATAATTTCTGAAACCGCTCGCGGTCCTCCGCGCAGTCGATCATGTCGGGACTGGTGCCGATGATCGGCACACCGTTGGCGTCAAGGTCCTGCGCGAGCTTCAATGGCGTCTGGCCGCCGTACTGCACGATGACTCCGAACGGCTTTTCGACAGCAACAATCTCCAGCACGTCCTCAAGCGTCAGCGGTTCGAAATACAGCCGGTCGGACGTATCGTAGTCGGTGGATACGGTTTCCGGATTGCAGTTGACCATGATGGTCTCGTAGTCGTCATCGCGCAGCGCGAGGGCGGCGTGTACGCAGCAGTAATCGAACTCGATGCCCTGCCCGATCCGGTTCGGTCCGCCGCCGAGCACCATGACTTTTCTGCGCCCGGACGGCCGCGACTCGCACTCTTCCTCGTAAGTCGAGTACATATAGGCGGTGCGGGTATCGAACTCGGCGGCGCAGGTGTCCACGCGTTTGTAAACCGGCCGGACATGGAGTTCCCAGCGCTTGGCGCGCACCGCATCCTGCGTGGCGTTCAACAGCTTCGCCAGCCGGCGATCGGAAAATCCCGCGCGCTTGAGCGTGCGGAGTGCATCGTGATCCAGATCGCCCACGCGCTTGCCGGCAAGCGCCTTTTCCTGACGGATAAGGTCCTCGATCTGCGCCAGAAACCACGGATCAATGCGCGTCAGGGTCTGAATTTCCTCGAGACTCATGCCGATGCGCATTGCGTCCGCCACATACAGAATGCGCTCGGCTCCGGCATCGGCCAGCTCCGTTTCGATGAACTCGCGGTCGGCGCTTCGTTCGTCGAAGCCGTCAATGCCGGTTTCCAGTCCGCGCAAGGCCTTGTGCATGGACTCCTGGAAAGTGCGCCCGATGGCCATGACTTCGCCCACGGACTTCATCTGGGTGGTCAAGCGTGAGTCGGCCTGCGGAAACTTCTCGAACGTAAACCGCGGAATCTTGGTGACGACATAGTCGATGGTCGGCTCGAAGGAGGCGGGAGTGGCGCCACCGGTGATGTCATTTCTGAGCTCATCGAGCGTGTAGCCGACCGCGAGCTTGGCCGCCACTTTCGCGATTGGAAAGCCGGTGGCCTTCGAAGCGAGCGCGGACGAGCGCGATACGCGTGGATTCATCTCGATGATGACCATGCGCCCGTCCTGTGGATTGATGCCGAACTGCACGTTGGAACCACCGGTATCAACGCCGATCTCGCGCAGGCACGCGATCGAAGCATCGCGCATGATCTGATATTCCTTGTCGGTCAGCGTCTGCGCCGGAGCAACAGTGATCGAATCCCCGGTATGGATGCCCATCGGGTCTAGATTCTCGATCGAGCAAACGATGATGCAATTGTCCTTGTGGTCGCGAACCACCTCCATCTCGAACTCTTTCCAGCCGATCATCGACTCTTCGATGAGCAACTCATGCGTCGGCGAAGCTTCCAGGCCACGCTCGCAGATCGCAACGAATTCTTCCTTGTTGTAGGCAATGCCGCCGCCGCTGCCGCCCATGGTGAAGGATGGCCGGATGATAGTCGGGAAGCCGACCGTCGCCTGCACCTTGAACGCCTCTTCCAGGCTGTGGGCTATGGCGGATCGTGGACTTTCCAGTCCGATTCCGGTCATCGCGATCTTGAATTTTGCGCGGTCCTCGGCCTTGTCGATGGCTTCCCGGGAAGCCCCGATCAATTCCACCTGGTATTTTTCCAGTACGCCGTGCTTGGCCAGATCGAGGGCGCAATTGAGCGCGGTTTGCCCGCCCATGGTTGGCAACAAGGCATCCGGCCTTTGCACCGCGATGATCTTTTCCACCATCTGCCAGTTTATCGGCTCGATGTAGGTGACATCCGCCATTTCCGGGTCTGTCATGATGGTGGCCGGATTCGAATTTACCAGAATCACGCGGAAACCTTCCTCGCGCAACGCCTTGCACGCTTGCGCACCGGAGTAATCGAATTCGCAGGCCTGGCCGATGACGATCGGGCCGGCTCCGATGATCAGGATGCTTTTGAGGTCAGTTCGTTTGGGCATGATTCATCCGGCCGGCGCTAGCGATGCGCCTGTTCCATCGATTTGATGAACCTGTCGAACAGGTAATCGACATCATGCGGACCGGGGCTTGCTTCCGGATGGCCCTGGAAACAAAATGCCGGCTTGTCGGTGCGGGCAAAGCCCTGCAGACTGCCATCAAACAGCGAGATATGCGTGACTCTCACGCTCGCCGGGAGCGTCGAGGCATCCACCGCGAACCCATGGTTCTGGCTGGTGATCATGACCCGGCCGGTGTCAAGGTCCTGCACCGGATGATTGGCCCCGTGATGGCCAAATTTCATCTTGAGCGTCTTGCCGCCGCTCGCAAGACCAAGCAACTGGTGACCCAGGCAGATGCCAAACGTTGGCACATTGGCATCCAGAACGGTTTTGATCGCGCGAATTGCATAATCGCAAGGCTCCGGGTCACCCGGGCCGTTCGACAGAAACACCCCGTCGGGTTTCAGCGCCAGCACTTCGCTTGCCGAAGTCTGCGCCGGCACGACCGTGATTCTGCAAGCGCGACTCGCGAGCATGCGCAGGATATTGTGCTTCACACCGTAGTCGTAGGCGACGACATGATATTTCGGCGGCGGCGGCGGCGGAAATCCCTTACCAAGCACCCATTCGGATTGATTCCACGGATAGGGTTTGTCGCAACTCACGACTTTCGCGAGGTCCATGCCAGCCAAGCCGGGAAATGCGCGCGCCTGATCGAGCGCAAAGACTTCGTCTACGCGTCCACCCATCAGGCAGCCGCTTTGCGCGCCCTTGTCGCGTAAAATTCGCGTCAGTTTGCGCGTATCGATGCCGGCAATCGACGGGATATTGTGCTCGCGCAGATATTCGGGCAGTCCCTGGGTCATGCGAAAATTGCTCGCCCGAATCGGCAGATCACGAATCACCAGTCCGGCGGCGAACACCTCATGGGACTCCGCGTCTTCTGGATTTACGCCCACATTGCCGATATGCGGATAGGTGAGCGTGACGATCTGGCGGCAATACGAAGGGTCGGTCAGAATTTCCTGATAACCGGTCATGGCGGTGTTGAATACCACTTCTCCGGACGCATGGGTCTGCGCGCCGATAGAGACTCCGCGAAACACCGTGCCATCGGCGAGCGCAAGAATTGCGGGCTGACGATCGAGGGCAGGCAAGAGGGGCTCCCGGGAAGGTGTTTCAAAACGGCTCCGAATCAGATCTGTGTCGATTCGAATCTGTACATGGAAAGCGGGAGAGGCGCGCACCTCCCCCGCTTTCAATTGGCTGGCGATTATAGATTAAGAGCCGCTAGCGTTCAATGCGCAGCAGTAGCGCAAGCCTGTCCCGGCTATGGACGCGGCAGGCGCGCAGTATCGCACATCGCCCCTTGTGCACCACGGCCAGGCGCCGTCCGTCCTACTGGCCTTGCATCGTCCACACCCCATCCCAGTCAACGGCAGGCGGCTTCTTGAGATAGGCGTCGCAACGCTCGATATAGACATTCGCCGGACCGTCACGCGGATTGGCCGCCTGCGCGTCGCGGAAACAGCGCTGCGCGTTGCCCCATTCGCGGCGGCGGTAGCGCCGTAGTCCATCGCTGAAAGCCTCCAGGGACCGCTCCAGGTTGGGGAAAGTTTCTTCGGTATGGTGGGTCAGCACCTCATAAATCGCGACCGGCATCTCCATGCCGCGCATGCGAATGAGGTCGATTTCGCGCACCGAAGTCCGGTCCCTGAGTCTGGCGTAGGTGTGGTTGCAGATGAGAATGGAACTGCCGTAAAACTTGTTGGCACTTTCAAGCCGCTCGGCGAGATTGACCCGGTCTCCAATCACAGTGTACTCGAGGCGCTTGAGCGAACCGATATTGCCTGCCACGACCTGGCCGGTGCTGATGCCGATGCCGATGCGGATCGGCTCGCCGCCCTTGGCCAGACGGCGCACATTGAGCTTGCGCAGCGCGACCATCATCTGGTTGCCGACCAGCACGGCGTTATCGACATCGCTCATAGTTTGCTGCACCGACCCGAACACCGCCATGATCATGTCGCCGATGTACTTGTCCAGCACGCCCTGGTGCTCGAACACGACGTCAACCATGTCGGTAAAGTATTCGTTGAGCAGGGCCACGGTCTCCTTGGCGCCGAGGCGTTCCGAAATTGAGGTAAAACCACGGATATCCGAGAACAACACGCTCACCTCACGGGCGGTACCACCCAGCACCGCTTCGCCGCTTTCCAGCAGTTGGTCCACCACCGCCTTGCTCATGTAACGTGACATGGTGTTGCGCAGCCGCTTCTCGAGCGAAATGTCTTCCATCACCAGCATGTAACCAATCGCCTCTCCGTTCATGCTGGTGAGCGGCACCGTCGTCATGTTCACCGAAGCGGTTTCGCTGCCCTCGACGAACAGATCGGTGTCGACCAGGGTGTCGGTCCTCCCGGATTCGCGGACCTTTTCCAGACTTTTGGTCACCCATCCATTGCGGGCGGGGAAGGCTTCATCAAGCGTGCGACCGATGAGAGCGTCCGTGCGCCGGCGTAACAGGCGCAGCGCGGATTCGTTGACCTTGCGAATCACGCCTCCCGCGTCGAGCGTGAGCACGGCATTGCTCATGCTCAGAAGTATCGCCTCATTGTAATTGCGCTCGGCAGTCACTTCTTCGAACAACTGCGCGTTCTCGATCGAAACCGCGGCCTGAGCACAAAAAGCGCTCAGCCGGCGCTCGTCGGCGGGGCTAAACTTACCGCCTTTGCGATTGAGTACCTGCATGGCGCCGATCTTGCGCACTCCCTTGGCAATGATAGGCATGCACAGCAGGCTGCCGGTGCGATAGCCGGTGCGCTGATCGATCTCCGGGTTGAAGCGCGCATCCTTATAGGCATTCGCGATATTGATGATCGCGCCGCTGGAAAAGCATTCGCCCGCAATGCCGGCATTCGCCGGAAAACGAATCTCGGCGATGCTGGCCCCTCCCGACACACTGGAGTACAGCTCATCGCGCTTCGGATCGTAGAGGAACAAAGTGCCGCGATCGGCTTCGAGCATCTGCGTCGCGGCAGCCATGATCTTGGCCAGCAGGGGATCCAGGCGGATTTCGGATGCGATCGAACTGACCACTTCCAGCAGCATCATTTCCTCGCGCTGCTGTCGCGCCACCTTCTCGAACAAACTGGCATTCTCCAGCGCGGCGGCGGCCTGTAGAGAAAGGCCTTCCAGCAGACGCAGGTCGTCTTCATCGAAGTCGCCGACCTGCTTGTTCAAGGCCTGGGTAATGCCGATCACCTCGTTTTGCTTGTTGCGGATCGGCACGCACAGGACGTTCCGCGTGCGGTAGCCGCTCTTCCGGTCGACCTCCTGGTTGAAGCGATCATCGGCATATGCGTCAGGAATGATTTCCCCCTGGCCCGAGATGAATACCGATCCGGCAATGCCGAGGTGGCAGGGGAAACGGACCTCGCCGATCACGTTGCCCTGCATGACGCGCGAGAACAGCTCGCCGGTCTCGCGGTCGCATAGGAACAGCGAACTGCGGTCCGCATTCAGGGTTTCGGTGACAACTTCCATCAGTCGCGGAAACAGCACATCAAGCGAAAGGGTGTCGGAAACCCGGTTGGCAATTTCGACCAGCGCCGAAGTGCGCCGCACCAGTTCAGTAATGCGGAAAAAAAGCTGTGCCTTTTCCGTCTCATCGAGTCCGCGCAACAGACGCTCGATGTCTGCCTGGTGCAGACGGTGTTCGAGTATTTCTCCAATCGCCTTGAAATCGATGGTCATCTGATTTTCGTTCGGCTGATACTTAGAGATCAGGGGCTGCGAACCCGGTTCTCCACTGGCCGGAACTGTATCGGCGCACTGGCAGGGCGTCAATCGGACCGGTTTTGGGTGGAAACGCGCCGTTGCGGCGGACTCTTGAACCCCTTTTCGGCCCCAGGCTGGGCGAGGTCAGTGCAGCGTGAACCTGCGTGGCGAATCTCGCCACCAGCGGACAATTCGGCGCTGGCTGGAAGATCATGTCGGCCAGTTATTTCAATCCGAGCACGTCCTGCATGTCGTAGAGGCCGGACTTCCTGCCGGCCACGAAACGCGCCGCGCGCAACGCGCCGAGCGCAAAAGTTGCGCGGCTGGCGGCCTTGTGTGTGATCTCGACGCGCTCGCCCGTGCCGGCAAACATCGCGGTATGGTCGCCGACGATGTCGCCGCCACGCACCGTAGCAAAACCGATGGTCGAAGCTTTGCGCTCGCCGGTCACGCCTTCCCGGCCATAAACGGCGTCCTGTGCGAGATCACGGCCCATGGCAGCGGCGATGACTTCGCCCAGGCGCAGGGCCGTGCCCGACGGCGCGTCCACTTTGTGGCGGTGATGCGCTTCGATAATCTCTACGTCGTAACCCTCATTGAGCACTTTGGCGGCGAGCTCTGCGAGCTTAAAGGTGAGATTGACGCCCACACTCATATTGGGTGCCATCACGATCGAAATTTGCTTCGCCGCCTCGGTGATGAGCGCCTTCTGCGCCGGCTGAAAGCCGGTCGTGCCAATCACCATTCGAATACCGCGCGCACGGCACAGGGTCAGATGGGCGAGCGTGCCTTCGGGCCGCGTGAAATCGATCAGCACGTCGCAGCCGGCCAGCACGGAATCGAGGTCTGCAGAAATCCGCACACCGCAGGGTGCCCCCACCAGTTCGCCGGCATCCTTGCCAAGAAAGGCGTTGCCTGGAATCTCGAGCGCCGCTTTGAGCCGAAAATCCGTGGACTGGCCGATGGCCTCGATCAATGCGCGGCCCATGCGCCCGGAACTGCCCGCTACGGCGACATGCTGAATAGTCATACGAAGTGTCTGTGCGGGAATTCGGGTTTTAGAGTTTGCGCAGTTCAGCCGCTGGCTGCGCGAGAAAATTGGCGGGAACGATATCGCCCTCGACGCTCTTGAGCTTGTCGCCATCGAAGATGACCGTAATCCGGTGCTGGACACGCACATCGTTGGCTTTGCCCGTCAAATAAATATAATCCCAACGGTTCTGATGAAAGACATCGGCAATCAGTGGCGTGCCGAGCACAAATCGAACCTGGGATCGCGTCATTTCCGGTTTGAGCTTCGCGACCACTGACTGGTCCACATAGTTGCCCTGCTGCATTTCGATCTTGTGTGGCGCCAGCATGCAGCCCGCGAGCAGTACGAATAACAGAAAAATCAGTGGACGCATTTTTGTCGCGCGCGCAATTGAGAAGCAAAGCGCGCGGTTTCCAAGCGAAGTGAAAGCCGATATGATAATTCACCCTTGCCTCCCTGTCAGGCCCGCGATGAGCACGCCACACAATCTGAAGAACATCGGGCTGAAAGCCACGCTGCCGCGCCTAAAGATCCTCGACCTGTTCGAAAACAGCGATGTGCGCCACTTGACCGCCGAGGATATCTACAAGGTACTGCTCGGCGAGGGCATAGAAATCGGTCTTGCCACGATTTATCGGGTGCTGACGCAGTTTGAGCAGGCTGGCATTCTGATTCGACACCATTTCGAGTCAGGCAAGGCGGTCTTTGAACTCAATCAGGGCGGCCACCACGACCACCTGGTCTGCCTGCAATGCGGGAAGGTGGAGGAATTCATGGATGCCGAAATCGAGCGCCGTCAGGCGAAAATCGCCAAGGATCGCGGATTCTCCATACACGAGCATTCACTACAGCTTTACGCCGACTGCATCAAACAAAATTGTCCAAGCCGGCCGAAAGCGTGAGTGAGGCTCTCGCACCCCGGTTTTCTGTCTTGCGCCCTCAGCCCTCGGTCGTTTGATCCAACATTTCCGCCGCGTGTTTGCGGGTGGTCTCGGTAATTTTCACTCCGCCCAGCATGCGCGCCACCTCTTCGACCCTGGCTGTTCGGTCCAGAACCGCCACCGCACTGGCCACTTTTCCGTTCGCCGCAGACTTGCTGACCTGCCACTGATGGTCGCCCGCGGCGGCCACTTGCGGCAGATGCGTCACGCACATGACCTGATGCTTGCGGCCCAGCGCCTTGAGCATGCGGCCGACGATTTCGGCAACCCTCCCGCCAATACCGGCATCGACTTCATCGAATATCAGCGTCGGCACCGCCGCGACCTGGCTGGTGACCGTTTGAATGGCGAGGCTCACGCGCGAGAGTTCTCCGCCGGAAGCCACTTTCGCCAACGGACGCGGCGACGCACCGGCATGCCCGGCTACCAGGAATTCGATTTGTTCCAGCCCGTTCGCGTTGCCTTCGGCCAGCGCTGTAAGCGCGATGTCGAAGCGGCCGTCGGCCATGGCGAGCGACTGCATGGCTGCGGTGACTTTTTTCGCCAGATCGGCGGCGCCTTTCTTGCGCGCAGACGATAGCTTTGCGGCCAGTTTGCGGTAGTTCTCCTGCGCTTGCGACTCGCGCTCGCGCAAAGCATCCGCATCGAAGCCCGCCGCCAGTTCGGCGAGCCGCCCCTTGATCTGGCGCAAGCGCGCGGGAATGTCGGCGATTTGCAGTTTAAACTTGCGCGCGGCGGTGTGCACGGCGTCGAGACGCGCGTCCACTTCGCGCAGGCGTTGCGGATCGAGTTCCAGGCGCTGCTGATAGTGACGCAGGCTGTATATGGATTCCTGCAATTGAATCTGTGCCGGCTCCAGCGTATCGAGAATTTCCTTCAGCGCGGGATCAAAGTCCATCATGCCGTGCAGACGGGAATGCACGGAAGTCACCGCGGCCAGGGCCGAGGCCTCGCCTTCCGACAATGCCTCGAGGCCGAACTGGACGACTTCGATCAGGCTGGCGGCATGGGCCAGGCGCTTATGCTCGGTTTGCAGTTCGTCCCATTCCTCGGCGTGAAAAGCCAGCGCATCGAGTTCCCTTTCCTGCCATTCGAGCTGCTCGCGTTCGGCCGCCAGTGCCTGCGCGCCGGTTTCCAACGCCACGAGCTGGCTGCGAATGTCGCGCCATCCGGCAAAGGCCCGGGAAACTTGCTCCGCCAGTGCGGCGGCAGCGGCGTAGCCATCGACCAGATCGCGTTGCGCGGCGGGGCGCAACAGCGACTGATGTGCATGCTGGCCGTGAATGTCCACCAGATGTTCACCGATGTCTTTGAGTTGTTGCACGGTCGCAGGCCGGCCGTTGACATAGGTGCGCGAACGCCCCGAGGCCTCGATGACCCGGCGCAACAGGCATTCGCCTTCATCGCCGGCGAGATCGTTTTCCTGCAGGTAGGCAATCAGGGCGGCATTGCCCTCGGTGGCGAAGGCTGCGCTCACTTCCGTTCTGTCCTTGCCCTCGCGCACGAGTCCGGACTCGGCGCGCTCGCCCAGCACGACCGCAAGCGCATCGATGAGAATCGACTTGCCGGCTCCGGTTTCTCCAGTGAGCACGGTGAAACCGGGCGCGAACTCCAGGTCGAGCCGGTCGACAATGACAAAATCGCGGATGCTCAAGGCACGCAACATGGGCGCTGGGTCGTCTTCGGGATAAGGCTAAAGCGTTTCGCTCCAGTGCAGTTTTTCCCTGAGCATATGATAGTAATCATGCCCAAGCGGGTGCAGCAAACGGATCGCATGCGGCGCGCGCCGAACCAGCAACCGGTCGCGCTCTTTCAATTCCTGATGCGAATGGCTGTCGAAGTGCGCGTGCGCTGCGGCGGCCTTGAGAACCGTGATCTCGATGTTGGATTCGCTACCAACAACAATGGGGCGGTTGGACAGGGTATGCGGACACACCGGCACCAGTCCGATGACTTTCAAACCGGGATGCAGGATCGGGCCGCCCGAGGACAGCGCATAGGCAGTGGAGCCGGTGGGAGAAGCCACGATCAGGCCATCGGCGCGCAGGTTGTAGACAAACTTGCCGTCAATGCGCACTTCGATTTCGATCAGACTGCCCTCGGCACCCTTGTTGACGGAAATATCGTTGAAGGCTACGGCATCGAGCACCTTGTCCTTGTCGCTCCAGACTTCGGCCTGGAGCAGCATGCGGGAATCCTCCACGAACTGGCCATCGAGAATGGCCGCCATCGCGTCGAACATGCCGCTCATGGACAAGTCGGTCAGAAACCCCAGCCGGCCCTGGTTGATGCCGACCAGTGCCACGTCAAAGGGCGCCAGCGTGCGCGCGATATTGAGCATGGTGCCATCGCCACCGATGACAATGGCCAGCTTCGCCGCCCGTCCCAGCTCCTCCAGCGGCAACACCGAATATTCGCTCTGGCCGATGTGTGCTGCCGTGAGCGGATCGAGCAGCACCCGAATGCCGCGCTCCCGCAGAAAATGCGCCAGCCGCAAAACCGGACCGGCGATCTCGGGACTCTTGTACTTGCCGATCAACGCGACGGTCTTGAATGTTTTCGACATGCGCCGAATTAGAGCACATTTGCCGATCGCGCTGCCGCGGAAACCGGCGGATCCGGTTGCGGGCGCGGTAGAATGCGCTCATGAGTACCGGCGAATCCTTTCCCAGCGAACGCGCTCAACGGCTTCTGAAGATGCTGGTCGAGCGCTATATTTCGGACGGACAGCCGGTGGGCTCGCGCGCGCTGGCGCGCATGTCCGACCTCGAACTGAGTCCGGCCAGCATCCGCAACGTCATGGCGGACCTGGAAGAATTGGGTTTCGTCGCCAGCCCGCACACCTCCGCGGGCCGGGTGCCGACCGCGCGCGGCTACCGATTCTTCGTTGATACGCTGCTCAAGGTGCGGCCTCTGGATCAGGCCGAAATCAGCCAGCTGGAAGACCAGCTCCAACCGGACAACACGCAGAAACTCGTCGCCCAGGCCTCGCATCTGCTGTCCGACCTGACCCGTTTTGCAGGCGTGGTGATGAACCCCAAGCGCAAGAACGCCGCCTTCCGTCACATCGAATTCCTGACCCTGTCGGAAAAACGCATCCTGCTGATCATCGTCGCTCCGGACGGCGACGTGCAAAACCGCATCATCATGGCGGATCGGGCATACAAACCCTCGGAGCTGACCGAGGCAAGCAACTTCCTGAATCAGAATTTTTCCGGCCTGACCTTCGATGAGGTCAAAGCCCGCATTCATGAAGACTTGCGCCAGTTGCGTGAGGACGTTTCGCGCTTGATGACCCTGGCACTTGAGGCTGGCACTGAAGCCATGAGCCAGCAGTCAGTGGACTACGTGCTTTCGGGCGGACATAACCTGCTGCATGTCCATGATCTGTCTTCCAACATGGGGAACCTGCGAAGGTTGTTCGATATGTTCGAGCAAAAAACCAGTCTGCTGCAGTTGCTCGACGTCAGCAGCCGCGCGGAAGGGGTGCAGATTTTCATCGGCGGCGAGTCCGGCCTGGTGCCGCTTGACGAGTGCAGCGTCGTAACCGCGCCTTATGAAGTCGACGGTCGGGTTGTCGGTACGGTCGGCGTGGTCGGTCCGACGCGCATGGCCTACGAGCGCGTGATCCCGATCGTGGACATAACCGCCAAGCTGCTATCGAGCGCGCTGTCTCAGCATTAGTCGGAGTGAAAGGCGTGAGGGGTCATCGGTGAAGAACGCGGTGTCGGCACGAAAGCGCCATTGCATTTCGCCGCGCCCCTCGCCCCTCGGCTCTCGCCCCTAATTACGCATGCCCTACCTCCCCGAACCCAAACACCAGCACGGCAGCGTTGCCAGGACCGGAATTCTGCTCATTAACCTCGGCACGCCACGCGCGCCGACCGCCGGCGCGGTGCGGCCGTACCTGAAGCAATTCCTTTCCGATCCGCGCGTGGTGGAAATTGCCCGGCCACTTTGGTGGTTGATCCTGAACGCCTTCATTCTGCCAACACGCCCCCGGAAGTCCGCGGCAAAGTACGCGCTGATCTGGACCAAGGAGGGCTCCCCGCTCGCGGTACATACCGCGCAACAGGCGAACCTGCTCAAGGGCTATCTTGGCGAGCGCATCAAGACGCCGCACACGATTGCCTGGGCCATGCGCTACGGCCAACCTTCTATCGAAGCGGCCATGCTCGGCTTGCGCAAAGAGGGATGCGAGCGCATTCTGGTGCTGCCGCTTTATCCGCAGTATTCCGCGAGCACCACGGCGAGCGCATTCGATGCCGTGTTCGATACGGTCAGCCAAATGCGCAATGCGCCTGCGCTGCGACTCATCAAGCACTACCACGATCACCCGGCCTATATCGCGGCGCTGGCAAAGAGCGTCAACGACTATTGGATGATCAACGGCCGGCCCGACCAATTGCTGATGAGTTTCCATGGCGTGCCGCGTTTTGCGCTGGAGCGCGGCGACCCCTATCACTGCGAATGCCACAAGACCGCGCGACTGCTGGGCGAAGAGCTCGGTCTCGCCCCTGATCGCTATCAGGTGACGTTCCAGTCGCGCTTCGGGCGTGCCCGGTGGCTCGAGCCCTACACCCTGAAAACCGTGCAGGAACTCGGCAAGCGCAAGGCCGGCAGACTCGACGTAATTTGCCCGGGATTCGTATCGGACTGCCTGGAAACACTGGAGGAAGTCGGTATCGAGATCAAGGCCGCGTACCTGAATTCCGGAGGCAGGGATTTCCACTACATCCCGTGCCTGAACGAACGCCCGCAATGGATTGAAGCACTCGCACGCATTGCCTCGGAGAACTTGCAGGGCTGGGCGTCCATGGACTGGGATTCGGGGCCAGCCATGCGCACCGCTGCCGCAGGGCGCGAGCGTGCGCTCGCTCTCGGCGCGAAAAACTGAGAAACACGACCCAAGACAATTACCGCAGCGTGGCGTTTACAACAGTGCTGCGCCTTGATTGCGGCCATGGTCGGTCCTGCGGTCGAACTGCAGATCGAGCGCTTGGAACTTTGCCAAAATGGCTTCGGCAACCGCATTGGCCGCCAGACCCAGATCCTCGCAATTGCCGGCCGGCTTGACGACCAGAATCGCGGTTTCGATTTCCTTGCCGGCTTTCAGCGCGTGGTCCCGGTGTGCGTTTTCGTGGCGAACCAGGGCAGCCATGAATGATTGCCACTGCGCCCGCAATGCGGCCGCCCCATCGGGCTCCCCTCGCCACTGTGGCAAGGTCTGAGCAACGCCGACCGCCACCGTCGCCTCCTTGATGGTGCACAACGTGCCTTGCTGCAGATAGCGCAGCTTCCACTGCACATCCCAACGCGTCCTGCCAGCGTAGCGTTTGCCGTCGGCGGCTTGCGGACCATTCTGGTTGATCTGCGCCGCCAGCACGGTAGCGGAAGTTCCGTTGATGAAGTAATTGTTGATGTGGGTGCGTAGCGTGGGCTCCGCGATAGCCGGGAAGGCCGGCATCCACAGCAACGCCAGGCTGGCGAAGAAAATATTGCGCATCGTCCAATGATTCCCGGAAAGGGGGCTTTCAGTTCAAGAAATCGACATGAAGCAGATCTGGCCATTAGTATAGCGCCTGCTTTTTCAGCAAAAAGGGGTTGAAAGCCGGGAGCCCGCCCCCAGATGCTGTACGGATTTTGTCTTGGACTTGCCTTGAGTGGAGATTTCTTGAATGCAGAACCAGAATAACCCAGCGTCAGAGCCGCAGGCACAGCCGGTTGCCGCTGGCATTGCGGCAGGCGGGGCCGCCAACGATGGAGCTGTGGCGGATACCGTGGCCCTGACACTGCAAATTGAAAAAGCCGAAGCGGCCGCCCAGGAGCACCGCGATGCGTGGCTGCGAGCCAAGGCTGAAGCAGACAACGTTCGCAAAAGAGCGCAAAGCGACCTGGTCAACGCGCATAAATTCGCCCTTGAAAGCTTCTCCGTGGAACTGCTCCCGGTGCGCGATAGCCTGGAAGCGGCATTGGTCGCCACAGGAGCGGTGCCAGACGCGCTGAGAAGCGGCATCGAACTGACGCTGAAGCAGTTGGCGGCCGCCTTTGAAAAATATTCGATACGCGAAATCAATCCCTTGGGCGAGAAATTCGATCCACGCAGACATCAGAGCATCAACATGGTCGAGTCTGAGGCGGAACCCAATTCGGTGGTCGGGGTGCTGCAAAAAGGTTATAGCCTGAACGATCGGATACTGCGCCCGGCGCTGGTCAGTATTGCGAAACCGAAGGTTGCGTCTTGATTTTGTGCCTTAGCACCCAAATCTGCGCAGTCACAGGCATTTTTACTTTCGAACAAAGGAATCATCATGGCAAAAATTATCGGTATTGACTTGGGTACCACCAACTCCTGCGTGGCGGTCATGGAAAACGGCCAAGCCAAGGTTATCGAGAACGCCGAGGGCGCGCGTACCACGCCTTCGATCGTCGCCTACATGGACGACGCGGAGATCCTGGTCGGCGCCCCGGCCAAGCGCCAAGCCGTGACCAGTGCGAAGAACACCCTGTTCGCGGTCAAGCGGCTGATCGGGCGCCGCTTCACCGAAAAAGAGGTGCAGAAAGACATCGACATGATGCCCTACAAGATCGTGCAGAACAGCAATGGCGACGCCTGGATCGAAGTGCGCGGCCGGAAAATTGCACCGCCGGAAATCTCCGCGCAGGTGCTGATCAAGATGAAGAAGACCGCCGAAGATTACCTTGGCGAGCCGGTCACCGAGGCAGTGATCACGGTGCCCGCTTACTTCAACGATTCCCAGCGCCAGGCCACCAAGGACGCCGGCCGCATCGCAGGACTCGAAGTCAAGCGCATCATCAATGAACCGACCGCGGCGGCACTCGCATTCGGCATGGACAAGAAAGAAGGCGACCGCAAGATCGCGGTCTATGACCTGGGCGGAGGCACGTTCGATGTCTCCATCATCGAAATCGCGGAAGTGGACAAGGAACACCAGTTCGAGGTGCTCTCCACCAATGGCGATACATTCCTGGGCGGAGAAGACTTCGACCAGCGCCTGATGGACTATCTGGCCGACGAATTCAAGAAAGATCAGGGCATTGATCTGCGCAACGACGTGCTCGCGCTGCAACGCCTGAAGGAATCCGCTGAGAAAGCCAAGATCGAGCTGTCTTCCAGCCAGCAGACCGAGGTCAATCTGCCTTACATCACGGCCGATGCATCGGGACCGAAGCATCTGGCGATCAAAATCACGCGCGCCAAATTTGAAAGCCTGGTCGAGGAATTGATCCAGAAGACGGTCGAACCCTGCCGCATGGCCATCAAGGATGCGGGCGTGAAGCTCGACGATATTTCCGATGTCATCCTGGTCGGCGGCATGACGCGCATGCCCAAGGTGCAGGACAAGGTCAAGGAGATCTTCGGCAAGGAACCGCGCAAGGATGTGAATCCGGACGAAGCCGTGGCAGTTGGCGCGGCTATCCAGGCCGGCGTGCTGCAAGGCGAAGTCAAGGACGTGCTGCTGCTCGATGTCACACCTCTGTCACTCGGAATCGAAACCCTCGGTGGCGTGATGACGAAGCTCATTCAAAAGAACACCACTATTCCGACCAAGGCGCAACAGGTGTTCTCAACCGCCGACGACAACCAGTCTGCGGTGACGATCCATGTGCTGCAAGGCGAACGCGAGATCGCGGCCGGAAACAAAAGCCTGGGTCAGTTCAATCTGGCCGATATTCCGCCTTCTCCGCGCGGCATGCCGCAGATCGAGGTTGCGTTCGATATCGACGCCAACGGCATCCTGCATGTGTCGGCCAAGGACAAGGCCACTGGCAAGGAAAACAAGATCAAGATCCAGGCTAACTCGGGTCTGAAAGAGGATGAGATCAAGCGCATGGTGAAGGACGCCGAGGAACATGCCGACGAGGACCGCAAAATGCGCGAACTGGTTGAGGCTCGCAATCAGGCCGATGCGCTGATCCACGGGGTGAAGAAATCGCTGACCGAGCATGGCGACAAAGTCGACGCTGACGAAAAAGCCAGGATTGAGAGCGCGATCAAGGATGCGGAAGAAGCCATCAAGAGCTCCGACAAGGATACGATCGAAGCCAAGACCAAAGCTTTGACGGAAGTCTCGCACAAGCTCTCGGAGAAAATGTATGCTCAACAGCAACCGGCGGGTGAAGAGGCCACCGCGAAACCAGAATCTGGCGGCACCAAGGCTGACGAGGGCGACGTGGTGGATGCTGAGTTCGAGGAAGTGAAAGACAAGAAAAAATCGGCCTGACGCTGGTCAGGCGCAAACGCAAGGGGTGAGGCGGCAATCCGCCTCACCCCTTGCTGTTGTCAAGAACAGCAGGCGTTATGATCTTGCAGTGAGAGAACCAGATGGCCAAACGCGACTATTACGAAGTGCTCGGCGTGAATCGCGATGTTTCCGATGAGGACATCAAAAAAGCCTATCGCAGGCTGGCGATGAAACATCATCCGGACCGCAATCCGGACAATCCCAAGTCCGAAGAACACTTCAAGGAAGCAAAGGAAGCCTACGAAGTTCTCAGCGACTCGGGTAAGCGTTCCTCCTATGATCAGTACGGCCACGCCGGTGTGGACCACTCCGGTGGCGGAGCCGGTGCCGCCGGCGCCGGATTCGGCGGATTTGCCGACGCGTTTGGCGATATTTTTGGTGACATCTTTGGTGCCGGGGGAGGCCGCGGCCGTTCCAGCGTCTACCGCGGATCGGACCTTCGCTATAACCTGGAAATAAATCTGGAAGAAGCGGCGCGTGGCGCCGAAACGCGCATTCGCATTCCGACCATGGAGGCGTGCGAAACCTGCAAAGGTACTGGCGCGAAATCCGGCAGCCAGCCAATCACCTGCCCCACCTGCAATGGCCAGGGCCAGGTACGCATGACCCAGGGGTTTTTCTCGATTCAGCAGACTTGCCCCAAATGCCACGGTGGCGGCAAGGTGATCCAGAACCCCTGCACAACATGCAGCGGCGCGGGGCGCATCAAGAAACAAAAAACTCTGTCGGTGAAGATTCCGCCCGGTGTTGATGAAGGTGATCGCATTCGCCTGACCGGTGAGGGTGAGGCCGGGGTCAACGGCGGCCCGCCCGGAGATTTGTACGTGGTGATGCATATTCGGCCCCACGACGTATTCACCCGCGAGGGCAATGACCTGCATTGCGAAATGCCGGTCAGTTTCTCCAAATCGGCTCTGGGTGGCGAAATAGAAATCCCGACACTGGATGGATTCGCCAAAATAAAGATACCGGCGGAAACCCAGTCAGGAAAAGTATTCAGGCTGCGCGGCAAAGGCATCAAGGGCGTGCGCAGCCAGGCCTTTGGCGACCTGCAATGTCATGTCGTGGTGGAAACGCCGGTCAATCTCACGGCGCGGCAAAAGGAACTGCTGCACGAACTCGAGGCCATCAGCGACAGCGACAGTGGCCGCCACAATCCCAAGGCCAAGGGCTGGATGAATCGCGTAAAGGAGTTCTTCGCCGAATAGCGAAACGCTACTTGCGGCGCCAGGTCGTGTCGGCGGGACCGTCTTCGAGCACGATACCCGCCGCGAGAAGTTCGTCGCGGATGCGGTCGGACTCGGCGAAATTCCTGGCCTGACGCGCGGCATTCCGATCCTCAATGTACTGCTGAACACTTCTAGTGAGGCCCCTAAGCGTAAATTCCGTTTCGGCCGACGTTTCGGGGCTTTGGCTTGTTGCTGGCCCCCAGACGGATACTCCCGGATCGGGTTGCAATTGCGGAGCCACAGAAATGAAACTCGGCAGTACCCCGGTGCCCTGCAGGAATTCTGATGGCTCCCGCTGCAACAATCCCAGCACTGCGCCAAGCGACTTGAGCAATTCGGCTGCTTTCAAGGACTTCGAGCGGTTCACCTCGTTGGCCAGTTCGAACAATACCGCGACAGCTTGCGACGTATTGAAATCGTCGTACATCGCCTCGCGAAAACGCGCGGCATGGGGCTCGTTCCAATCGACGGCTGAGTCAGCGGCCGGCACGGCCTTGAGCGCGATATAGAGCCGCGTCAACGCCGCCTTGGCATCGTCGAGGTGCTGGTCTGAATAATTCAACGGGCTGCGGTAATGCGCGCGCACGATGAAAAAGCGCACCACTTCCGGGACGTATTTCTTCAGGATTTCGCGCACCGTAAAGAAATTACCGAGCGACTTGGACATTTTCTCGTCGTCCACGCGGACAAAGCCGTTGTGCATCCAGTAGTTCACGAAGACATGACCGTGCGCGCCTTCGGATTGCGCGATCTCGTTCTCGTGATGCGGAAACTGCAAGTCCTGGCCGCCGCCGTGAATGTCGAAATGGGTGCCGAGATAGCGCTCGCTCATGGCCGAGCACTCGATGTGCCAGCCCGGCCGACCCCTGCCCCAGGGCGAATCCCAGGCCGGCTCGCCCGGTTTGGCCGATTTCCACAACACGAAATCCAGCGGATCGCGTTTGTTCGGGTCCACTTCGACGCGCTCACCGGCCTGCAATTCGTCGAGCGATTTTCCGGACAGCTTGCCGTAGCCGCGAAATTCGCGCACGGCATAGTAAACATCGCCGTTATTCGCGTGATAGGCGAAGCCCTTGCTGATCAGTTGCCCGATCAAGTCGAGCATCTGCGGGACGTTGTCGGTGGCGCGCGGCTCCTGATCCGGTTTTTGTACGCCAAGCGCGGCGGCGTCTTCGTCCATGGCGCGGATAAACCGGCCGGTCAATACGTCGATCGATTCCTTATTTTCCGCGGCGCGCCGGATGATCTTGTCGTCGATGTCGGTGATGTTGCGCACGTAGTTCACCTCGAAGCCCGCCGCACGCAGCCAGCGCGTTGCCACGTCGAACACCACCATCACGCGCGCATGGCCGAGATGGCAATAGTCGTACACGGTCATGCCGCATACGTACAGGCCGACTTTGCCCGGCCGGATCGGCACGAAGCTTTCCTTGGCACGGGTGAGGGAGTTATATATCTTCAACATCGTTAGCGGCCTGCAGGCAGGCTTCCGGGTGCGCACACAGGCGCGCGGCAGGGATGGATTTTTCCGTTTGTGGACAGAAGCGTGCTACTGGTAGAATCTGTCATTAATTACAATAACCTACCGTTTTTTATTGAGGCAAAGTTTAACACATGAGCCGAATCCCTCTCTTGGCGCTGGGCGCTGCATTATTGCTGGTGTTTCAGATGCGCGCAGGCTTTGCGGCCAACGAATACGAAGATGCCAGCAAACTGTTCCGGCAAGGCAATCACTCCAGCGCATTGGCGAAAATTGAAACGGTTGTTGCCGGTAATCCGCGTGATGCGCGGGCACGCTTTCTCAAGGGCTTGATTCTGACCGAGCAGAACAGGCCCGCCGATGCAATAAAAGTCTTCAGCGCACTAACCGAGGACTTCCCGGAACTGCCGGAACCCTATAACAATCTGGCCGTGCTCTACGCTTCGCAGGGTCAGTTCGACAAGTCGCGCAAGTCTTTGGAAATGGCGATCCGAACGCATCCAAGTTATGCCATCGCCCACGAGAATCTGGGTGATGTCTACGCGAAAATGGCGAGCGAGGCCTATGACAAGGCATTGCAACTGGACGGCAGCAACGCCGCCGCACAGACCAAGCTGGCCCTGATCAAGGACCTGTTTTCGAGTGAAGGTGCGCCGGGCAAGGCATCGCCGCAGGCCAGGGAACCCGTCGTCGCGGACGCGGCAGCACCGGCAATCATCGACAAACCCGCGGCGGCGCCTGCCTCCCGAGCGCCGCAATCTTCGCGAGCCGACATGGACGCTGTGCTGACCGCGGTGACCGGTTGGGCCAAGGCCTGGTCGGACAAAAACTCCGACGCTTATCTGGCCTACTACGCCCCCGCATTTCAAGTTCCCGGCGGCGAGGCACGCGCCAAGTGGGAGGCTGGCCGCCGCGAGCGCATTGGCAAGCCCAAGTCAATTGAAGTCACTATCGGTGCGCCGGCAGTCTCCTTCGAATCCAACGGGCGTGCGGTCGTGAAGTTTCTCCAGAGTTACAAGTCCGATAAATTGAGCACTTCCGGCTCGAAGATCCTGACGCTGGTGAAAAGCAACGAGCGCTGGCAGATCATCGAGGAGAAAATGAACTAGTGGCCTGCTCAGCGCACCACTATCAGGCCGGCTCCCGCCAGACATTGATCCAGGCGCTGGTGGCCGTTGTCGCCGCTGGGGCTTCCTACGCCTGGGCGATGAGCATCACTCCAGCCGCAGTTTCGTTCCGCGCTTACGGGCCGGAGGCCACGCTGGTTCGGGCACTGCTCGATATCCGGGAAAGCAATTTCTCCTCTGCGCTCGACAATATCAACAGTCTCCTGGTCGCAAACCCGAATTTCCGGCTGGCGCAACTGGTGAAAGGCGACTTGCTGCTTGCCCGTGCGCGCCCGATCAACTCCATTGGCAGTCCTTCAGGAGGAAGCTCCGAACAAGTCGCGGATCTGCGTGACGAGGCCCGGGCGCGTCTGGTTCGTTCGCAGATCGCGCCGCCCACCGATCTGACACCGCGCTATTTGCTGCAACTGCCTGAAACAGAAAAATTTGCCCTGGTTCTCGACTCTGCTAAATCGACTCTGTTCGTGTTTGAGAATACGGGTGGGATACCGCGCTATGTCGCCGACTACTACATCACGATTGGCAAGAACGGCATGGACAAATCGCGCGAAGGCGACAAGAAGACGCCGGTCGGCGTATATCGCGTCGTCAGCCAGTTGGAAAAAGACAAGATCACGGATTTCTATGGCAGCGGGGCCTTTCCGATCAGTTATCCGAACGAATGGGATCGGTTGCGCGGCCGTAATGGTTACGGCATCTGGCTGCACGGCACGCCGCGCGACACCTACAGCAGGCCACCGCGCGCCAGCGACGGCTGTATCGTACTGAGCAATCCGGACCTGGAAATGCTGGCCACCCGGCTTCAGATCGGTTCGACGCCGGTGGTTATCGCCGATTCGATCGATTGGGCCAAGCCAGAAGATGTCGAAACGCTGCGCTCCGGTCTGATCGCGGCGATCGAAGACTGGCGGCAGGACTGGGCAAGCCGCGAAACCGATGCCTATCTGCGTCACTACGCGCGAGCATTCAACTCAAACGGCGCGAACCTGGCGCAGTGGTCGGCGCAAAAACGACAGATCAACAGCGGCAAGACCTGGATCACCGTTCGGGTATCCAACATGTCACTGCTGCTCTACCCCGGCAAGGAACAAATCGCGGTCGCCACTTTCGAACAGGACTACCAGAGCAACAACCTCTCGAATCGAATGATGAAGCGCCAATACTGGGTCAGGGAGAACGACCAATGGCGCATCTTGCTTGAGGGCGGGGCCTGACACCATTCCAGCCGGTATTGTGTACCGCCGTCAATTTCAACTCCGCTTAAGGAAACGCAATGAAGAAAATTCTGGGTGTCGCCTATGCCCTCCTTCTGAGTACCCATGGTTTTGCCGCCAATCCGCAAGTCGATATCCAGACCAACCTGGGAAACGTAACGGTCGAGCTTTTTCCAGAACAGGCACCCCGGACGGTGGAGAATTTTCTGGGTTATGTGAAAAGCGGGTTTTACAGTGACACGATCTTTCACCGCGTCATCGCCGGATTCATGGCCCAGGGTGGCGGCTTCGACAAAAACATGGTGCAAAAGCCCACCCGCGACCCGATTCCGATTGAATCGGACAACGGCCTTAAGAACAGCACCGGCACGATTTCCATGGCGCGCACGCAGAATCCGAATTCGGCTACAGCGCAGTTCTTCATCAATTTGACCGACAATACCTTTCTGAATTACAGCGCGCCCACGGTGCGTGGCTACGGATACGCCGTGTTCGGAAAGGTGGTCAAGGGCATGGACATCGTCGAAAAAATGGTATTGATACCCACCGGAGCAGGCGGGCCGTTTGCGCAGGATGTGCCCAGACAGCTGATCATCATCGAAGACATCAGAATAGTGGAGGCAAAGTGAGCAAAGTCAGAATGCAGACGTCGATGGGCGATATCGTCATTGAACTCGATACCGACAAGGCGCCGGCAACCACGGAAAATTTCCTGCAATATGTGCGCGATGGTTTCTACGACAATACGATCTTTCATCGTGTAATCAATGGATTCATGGTTCAAGGCGGCGGCTTCGAACCCGGCATGAACCAAAAATCGACGCGCGAGCAAATCAAGAACGAAGCGGCAAACGGACTGAAGAACGACACCTATACCGTCGCCATGGCGCGCACATCGGACCCGCATTCGGCCAGCGCGCAATTCTTCTTCAACGTGAAGAACAACGATTTTCTGAATTTTCGCGCCGCCACCACTGAAGGTTACGGTTATTGCGTTTTCGGACAGATTTCGGAAGGTCGCGAGGTCATCGACAAGATCAAGGCGGTTGCGACCGGCAAACGCGGATTTCATCAGGATGTACCCACCGAAGACGTGGTTGTCAAAAAAGCGGTAATCATTTGACCGGCGGCTAACAGCAATTCCGCGCGCAATTCAATAAGGTTCCGCTCTAGCGATGGGCCAGACCCTGTTCATCTCCGACCTGCATTTGTCCGCGGATACTCATGTCGCGACCGACGCGTTGTTGGGTTTTCTGTGCGACACGGCGCCCAACGTCGAAGCGCTGTATGTCCTCGGCGACCTGTTCGAGTACTGGATTGGCGACGATGGGCTCGATCAACCGCACGCATTGCGGATCGCCCAGGCATTTCGTGCATTGGCCGATGGCGGTGTGCGCACTTATTTCATGCACGGCAATCGGGATTTTCTGATCGGCGCGCGTTTCGCGCGGACCTGCGGCTTGCAGATCCTTGCCGACCCAACGCTGGTGAACTTATACGGTATACCCACGCTGCTGATGCACGGGGACACACTGTGCAGCGATGATCTCGAGTATCAGACATTCCGTGCCATGGTGCGCGACCCCGGCTGGCAAAGTGCTTTCCTGGCGAAATCGCTCAATGAACGCGTGCGCGCAGCCCGCGACGTTAGAGCCCGAAGTGAGCAGGCGAAGCAGGTCAAGAACATGGCGATCATGGACGTGACGCAAGCAACCGTGGACGAAGTTTTTCGTGCCAACAACTACGCGCGAATGATTCATGGCCACACCCACCGGCCGGCACATCACAAACACCGGGTCGATGGACGCGACTGCGAGCGCTGGGTGCTGGCCGACTGGTACGAGCATGGCTCTTACCTGATGTGCGACGACAACGGCTGTCGTGCTCGGCGGCTTAACTGATCGGACGGATTACCGGAATTTGCGCCGGATCATGCCTTCGACAGGCCGCGTGCCAGATCAGCCTTGATATCGACGACCGATTCGAGTCCCGCGGCTACACGCAACAAGCCTTCACCGATTCCCGAGGCTTTCCGGACTTCCGGCGCCAGGCGACCGTGGGTGGTGCTGGCCGGAAGGTGATCGTGGTCTTCGTATCTCCGAGATTCGCGGTGATGGAAATCAGTTGGGTCCCATCAATGACCTTCCATGCCGCATCCCGTCCGCCTTTGACGTCGAAAGACACGACTCCCCCACCGGCCTTCTGCTGGCGCCTGGCCAAACCTTCCTGGGGATGCGACGAGAGCCATGGATAGTAAACGCGTTCAACTTTCGGATGATCCTCCAGCCACTGCGCCAGTTCGTGTGCAGTCTGGGAATGCGCACGCATGCGCAACCCCAAAGTTTCCAGTCCCTTTAGAATCACCCACGCGTTGAACGACGACAGTGTGGGCCCCCCGCTGCGCAGGAAGCCATTCAGGCCTTCAAAAATTACCTCCCGCCGGCCGAGTACCGCACCGCCCAGCACACGCCCCTGCCCATCCAGATACTTGGTCGCCGAATGGATGACCACATCCGCGCCCAGCTTGAGCGGGCGCTGCAGGATCGGTGTACAGAAGCAATTATCCACGACCAGCAATGCACCGCGTGCATGGGCAATGCTCGCGATTGCGTCGATATCCGAAATCTCGGTCAGCGGATTGGAAGGCGTCTCCAGAAACAGCATGCGGGTATTGGGTTTGATCGCGCTGTTCCAGGCAGCAAGGTCGGTGGCGCGTACATAGGTCGTCTCGACACCAAAACGGCCGAGAATGTTGTTGAACAATTGCACGGTCGCACCGAAAAGACTTTGCGAGGCGACGATATGCTCGCCGCTTTTCATCAACCCCATGACGCATGCGAGTATTGCCGACATACCGGATGCGGTCGCGATGCAACACTCGGCGCCCTCCATCGCCGCCAGGCGCTCCTGCAGGGCGCTGACCGTGGGATTGGTGTAGCGCGAGTACACCATGCCGGGGTCTTCCCCGGAAAATCGCGCGGCCGCTTCGGCGGCGTTCTTGAACACGAAGCTCGAGGTCAAATACAAAGCCTCGGAATGCTCGTTGAACTGGCTGCGGTGAGTCCCCGCGCGCACCGCCAGAGTTTCGGGTTCCAGTTCGTCCCACCTCATCAATCCATCTCCGTATCTTCTTCCTTGGCCCAAAAAAAACAAAAACCCGCTTGAGCTTCTGCCAAGCGGGTCCGGAATTCGACGCACGCTTTAGCCGTATTTATTAAGCGCCCGCAAGCTGTCGTCAAATCGGCGCAAGGTGGTCACGCTACTCCGGACCCGGAAGGCTGTCAATTGCCGGGCCGGGCTGGAAACACTATTCGGCAGTTGCCAGATTGAGATCCAGTTGGGTAACGTTGGATTCGACCCGGGACAATTCATCATCGTTTCGCTGTGCCTCTACTCCCGCCAGGTATTCGGGGGTAACGTCGCCGGTAACATAGACACCGTTGAAGCAAGAGGTTTCGAAATTCGAAACTTCAGGATTGACTGAACTGACATCATCGACCAGCGCGTCCAGATCCTGATAAATCAATTTGTCGGCACCGATCTCGCGGGCGATCTCGTCATCGCTGCGTCCGGTGGCGATCAGTTCGCGCGATGTCGGCATGTCGATGCCATATACGTTCGGGAAGCGAACCGGCGGTGCAGCGGAAGCGAAATACACTTTGCGTGCACCGGCGTCACGCGCCATCTGTACGATCTCGCGACTCGTTGTCCCGCGAACAATGGAGTCGTCCACCAGCAATACATTCCTGCCACGGAATTCCATGGCTATCGCGTTTAGTTTCTGCCTGACGGATTTCCGGCGTATCTCATGTCCCGGCATGATGAAGGTGCGCCCGATGTAGCGATTCTTGATGAATCCTTCGCGATAAGGCAGTCCCAGATTGTCGGCCAATTCCATCGCCGCGGGACGGCTGGAATCGGGAATTGGAATGACGACATCAATGTCGATGTCGCGATGATCGCGCCTGATCTTGTCCGCCAGGCTTCTACCCATGCGCATGCGCGTCTCGTAGACTGATATACCGTCCATGACCGAATCCGGTCGCGCCAGGTAAACAAACTCGAAAATGCACGGATTGTGCTGTGGATTGGCGGCGCACTGACGGCTGTAGAAACTGCCATCCTGATCGATGAAGATGGCTTCACCCGGTTCGACGTCGCGCACCAGATCAAAGCCCAGCGTATCGAGGGCCACGCTTTCGGAAGCCACCAGATACTCAACGCCCTGTTCGGTTCTTGCCTCTCCCACGACCAGCGGGCGAATACCGTGAGGATCGCGAAATGCCAGCAGCCCGTACCCGGCAATCATGGCCACCACCGCATACGCGCCCCGACAGCGGCGATGCACACCGGCAACCGCGCGGAAGATGGCGGGCGGATCGAGCTGATATCCGGTCGCGGCCTCCTGCAATTCATGGGCAAGCACGTTGAGCAGCACTTCGGAATCGGAGTTGGTATTGACGTGGCGCTGATCCTGAAGAAACAGCTCACGTTTCAACTGCTCGGCATTGGTGAGATTGCCGTTGTGTCCAAGCACAATGCCGAATGGGGAATTGACGTAGAGCGGCTGAGCCTCGGCGAAGGAGGAAGCGGAACCGGCGGTGGGGTAGCGGCAGTGCGCGATGCCCATGTTGCCGACCAGGTGACGCATATCGCGGGTGCGAAAAACATCGCGGACAAGTCCGCCACCCTTGTGCATCTGAAACTTGTTGCCGTCCGCAGTGACGATGCCGGCGGCATCCTGGCCCCGGTGCTGCAGGACCAGCAAACCATCATAGAGCAGCTGGTTAACCGGCGTCTTCGCCACGACGCCCAGAATTCCACACATCGCTCAAACCTCCACGCCCATTTGCACCGGCCCGCGAGCCGGAAATTAACTGACGAAAGTATAAGTCATTCGAAGCTGACCCGTCTGGCAATGTCTTCCGGCAGTAACGGCTTTACCCACAGCGCCGCGGTCTGCAGCGGTTTGGACAACAGCGCCTGACGCCAGTACGGCTCGCGCGGCTCGGTAGTCATCCCGCCGAGCAGCACTAGGGTTACGACGATCAACAATCCGCGCAGCAGGCCGAATATTGCACCCAACGCACGATCGGAATAGGTCAGGCCCGCCACCTTGACCAGATGCACAGTCAGCATGGTCACCAGGCTTAGTAGCAATACGCTCATCAGCATGATGGCGACAAAACCGATCGCAATCCGCAACCCCTGGTGACTCCAGGAGGCTGGCAACCAGCCTGCCACCACGACGGCAAACAACTTCGCCAGCCAGAATGCGAGTATCCAGGTCAGCAGCGCCAGCACTTCGCGCACTAGGCCGCGCCAGATGCTGAACCCCACCGAAACCGCAAACACCAGCACAACGATGAGGTCAAACACCGTCATCGGCGGCGACGCATACCCGGTTCAGTCGTATTATCTGGGATCGCCTTGTGCGCGGCGAAGTAAACTCTTGGCATTGACCGGCCGGCACCGCAGTCAGTCTTGCCGGACGACAGCCGCATCGCCGATGATGAGCTTTCTGACCTTCAGGCGTTCTCGCGCCTTTTCGGCGGCCTCCCGCGAGGGGTAAGGCCCGACACGCACCCGCGTTCGATCTCCACCGGAACTCTTGATGGATTCGGTATAGGCCTTGAACTGGTTGTCCTGCAATTTCTTCTGCAATGCCTTGGCGTTGGCGGCGTTGGAAAACGCACCGAGCTGGACGACGAAGTTCTCCTGACCGGCGCGAGTCTCCTGACCGGCGCGGCTTTCCTGGCTGGCCGGAACGGGCTTTTGCTCCGGTTTGGGCGCAGCTGCAGGTTCGGGCGCAGGAGGCGTGGGCATGCCCGCCACCGGCGGTTGTGGAGATGGGGCAAGGGTAGCCGGAGCAGCCGGGGAAGGATTATTCGGTATCGACTCGGGGTTGGGAATCGGCGGAATGGAAATTGCGACGTCCTCGTTCAGCGGCCGGGGCTCGCTGTCGAGAACCATGGGCAGAAAAACGATAATCAGAAGAACCAGTGCAATAGCCCCTACGAGGCGCCGACGCGCGCGCTTCTTCAACTGAAGTTCTTCGTCGCTGATTGCTTTCGCCATGACTTCCTTGATTTAGCCGCAGACTGCGCGGGCTGGCTAAAGGTTTATTCGCGTGCCCGGACTACCGCCCCAACCGTGAAAAACGAACCGAACACCAAAATTTTATCATCTTGTCCAGCCAATCCGACGGCACTTTGATAGGCATCGGTCACGGAATCGAAACCTCGTACTGGCGCGGTCACACCAGTTGCTGCCAGAGCTTGTGCCATGCGCGCAAATTCAGCCCCGCGCGGACCCGGCAACGAAGCCACCAGCCACTCATCGATCTGGTCCCTGAGAGCGACTACTACCCCCTCGATATCTTTGTCCTTCAGCATCGCGAATACGGCAATTAACCGTCCGCCCGTGGGCAATGCGTGCAGACTTTGGGCCAGGCCACGGGCGGCATGGGGATTGTGGGCAACGTCCAGAATCACCATCGGCCTGCCGGGCAATACCTGAAATCGTCCCGGCAGCTCGACTTCGACCAGCCCGCGCCGAACGGCATTCATGTCCACCGGAAGCAACCCCTTGATCTGATCGAGGGCAGCAAGGACGGTTGCCGCATTGGCAAGCTGATACGCGCCGCGCAATGCCGGATAAGGCAAGGCGGATCGATTGCCCGACAAACTCCAGTAGCGCCAGTCGCCGCGGCCAGCTTTGAATTCGTCGCCGGCATCGGCGCGATATCCATAGTCCCGTCCGATCAGATATAGCGGAGCTCCGATCCTGGCGGCATGTTCGATCAGGGTTGCCGGAGGATCTTCGTCGCCGCAAACCGCCGGCACATGAGGGCGGAAGATGCCTGCCTTTTCCCGCGCGATGCTGTCCCGGTCGGATCCGAGATACTCCATGTGATCCAGATCGACTGTGCTCACCACCGCACAGTTAGCATCGAAGTCGTTTACCGCATCAAGCCGCCCGCCCAAGCCGACTTCCAGCACGGCAACGTCCACCCGCTCGCGAATGAAGATATCCATCGCGGCCAGCGTACCAAACTCGAAATAGGTCAGAGAATCCGGCGCACGCACGCTTTCAACGCGCTTCAATGCTTCCACAAGGGCGGCATCGCCAGTCTCGCGCCGGGCAACGCGCACGCGCTCGTTGTAGCGTAGCAGATGCGGAGACGTGTACAGGCCGACACGGTACCCTGCGGCGGACAAGATGCTTTCCAGCATTGCGCACACCGAACCTTTGCCGTTGGTTCCGCCAACGGTGATGATTGGAAACTCCGGAGCGAGACCGAGTCGCTTTCGAACCGCGGAAACTCGCGCGAGGCTCATGTCGATGGCCGTCGGGTGAATGCGCTCAAGATAAGCCAGCCAGTCCGCAAGCGAACCTGGCGAGCGGGGATCGTCGAGACTCAAGGCACCGTCAAGCCTGGGGGAACCCGGTGTTGCACTTACGAAACGGCCGGTGCGCGCATCAGCAGCGTAATCAGGCTGACGAGTTTGTCGCGCATCTGCCGACGGTCGACGATCATGTCGATGGCGCCGTGCTCGAGCAAAAACTCCGCGCGCTGAAAGCCTTCCGGCAGCGTCTGTCGTACCGTCTGCTCGATCACCCGCGGTCCGGCAAACCCGATCAGCGCATTTGGCTCGGCGATCACCACATCGCCAAGAAACGCGAAGCTTGCCGACACTCCACCCATGGTTGGATCGGTCAGCACGGAAATGAAAGGCAAGCGCGCGCGCGCCAGTTGCGTCAAAGCCGCTGTGGTCTTCGACATTTGCATCAGCGACGTCAGACCTTCCTGCATGCGCGCGCCGCCGCTCGCCGAAAAACACACGAAGGGCAAATTTTGATCGCAGCAACTCTGCACGCCGCGCACAAAGCGCTCGCCAACCACCGAGCCCATCGAACCACCCAGGAACCGGAACTCGAATGCAGCCACGACCAGTGGCACGTACTTGATGGACCCTTGCACCACTACCAGCGCATCGTCTTCGTCGGTCTCGGCCTTGGCCGCTTGAAGGCGCTCGGTGTAGCGCCGGCTGTCAACAAATTTCAGGAAATCAACCGGCTCGACTTCGGCGCCGATCTCGAATTGACCATCCGCATCGAGAGTGAGATCGATGCGTTCGCGCGCCGTTATTCGGTTGTGGTGCCCGCATTTCGGACAGACGTTGAGATTCTTGTCCAGGTCCGCGCGATAGAGCACCGTTTCACAGATTTCGCATTTGCTCCACAGACCTTCGGGGACTGCCTTTTTGACGGTACCCGCGCTGCGCTTGATCTTTGGCGGGAGCAGCTTCTGCAACCAGCTCATCCACGTCTCCTTATCGGCTGACCGGCACAACTCCGCCGGGCCATGGCAGTGCGGCAAGAACGCCGGGCCAGGACTCCATGGCCACCAATCTTCAACTCTCGTCCATTGCCCGGCGGAAGCCGCCGAGGAGGCTCGTCAGATTCCCGATGATGCGATCCGGGCTTGACGTTTCGATCTCCTGCACCAGGCGGCTGCCGATAACGACCGCATCCGAAATTGATGCAATCGCCTTGGCGGTTTGCGCATCGCGGATGCCGAATCCCACTCCGATGGGCAGCTTGATGTGCGAGCGTATCTGCGGCAGTTTCGCACCCACTTCCTGCAAGTCGATGTTGGCCGCGCCGGTCACTCCCTTGAGCGACACATAATATATATAGCCGCTTGCCATTCGACCGACCTGCGCGATGCGACTGTCTTCCGACGTGGGCGACAACAGGAAAATCGAATCGATACCGTACTGCTTGAGTAAGTCAACCAGCGGTACGCTTTCTTCGGGCGGATAGTCTACGACCAGCACACCGTCAACTCCGGCCTTGTGCGCGGACGCGGCAAACGCCCCAAAGCCCATCGCCTCGATGGGATTCGCATAACCCATCAGAACAACAGGCGTCGCCGCATTCGAGCCGCGAAATTCGCTTACGAATGCGAGCACATCCTTCAGGCTGACGCCGTGTTTGAGTGCACGCTCACTGGAACGCTGGATCGTCGGACCGTCCGCCATGGGATCGGAAAACGGTACGCCCAGTTCGAGTATGTCGGCGCCCGCGGAAACCAGGGCGTTCATGATGGGCACAGTCATGGCCGGCGCTGGATCGCCGGCGGTAATGAATGGGATCAGCGCTTTTCTATTCTGCACCTTGAGTTTCCTGAAGGTTTCGGCGATGCGTGACATGTTTCCGGGGTTTGCTAGGAGCTGGGGAGGGGCCAGGGAGAGGCTAGTGGCAGCAATGATGCGTGTAAGGTGAAGGGTGCAAAATTTGTCGTCCCTGCCCTCTGGTCCCTAGAGTTTCAGTCCCGATTTTTCGGCAACGGTATTCATATCCTTGTCGCCACGACCGGACAGATTGACGAGCAGCACTTTGTCCGGCGACAACGACGGGGCAAGTTTCATTGCATGAGCGACGGCATGGGCCGATTCGAGCGCGGGCATGATGCCCTCCATGCGCGTGAGCATATGAAAGGCGTTCAGCGCTTCATCGTCGGTAATCGCGACGTACTCGGCACGGCCCGAATCCTTCAGCCACGCATGTTCCGGACCGACCCCGGGATAATCCAGGCCCGCGGAGATGGAATGCGTCTCGATGATCTGCCCGTTCTCGTCCTGAATCAGGTAGGTCCGGTTCCCGTGCAATACGCCCGGTTTACCGGCGCACAGGGTGGCGGCATGCTTGCCGGACGCAAGCCCCAGGCCACCGGCCTCCACGCCGATCAGACGAACATTCTTGTCTTCAATATAAGGATAAAAAACGCCGATGGCATTCGAGCCACCGCCAACGCAGGCGAGTATGGCGTCGGGCTGACGTCCTATCTCCTCCGGCATCTGCGTACGCAGTTCCCGGCCGACAACGCTGTTGAAGTCTCGCACCATCATCGGATAAGGGTGCGGGCCGGCCACCGTGCCAATAATGTAGTAGGTGTTTTCGACATTGGTCACCCAATCGCGCATGGCTTCGTTGAGCGCGTCTTTAAGCGTCTTCGATCCACTTTCCACCGGCACTACGGTGGCGCCCAGCAATTTCATGCGAAAAACGTTGGTCGACTGGCGCTTGATGTCTTCCGACCCCATATAGACGACGCACTCCATGCCAAAGCGCGCGGCCACGGTGGCCGACGCGACACCGTGCTGGCCAGCTCCGGTTTCGGCAATGATGCGCTTCTTGCCCATTCTTCTGGCGAGCAAGGCCTGGCCAATGGTGTTGTTAATCTTGTGCGCGCCGGTGTGATTGAGGTCTTCGCGCTTGAGCCAGATCTGGGCCCCGGCACAATGCTGGGACAAGCGCTTGGCGTGATAGACCGGGCTGGGGCGTCCAACGTAATGTTTGAGTTCCGATTCGAACTCCGCGACAAATTCCGGATCCTTGCGCATCAAATCGTACTGCTGGCGCAGTTCGTCGAGAGCATGCACCAGGGTTTCCGCGACGAAGACTCCGCCATAGGGTCCGAAATGACCTTGCGCATCGGGAAGGTTGTAGGCCTTCAAAGCCTCATACATCTGCATTTCTGACTCCTTGGATGAATGCGGCAATGCTGGCCGCGTCCTTGACACCTTTTGACGCTTCGACACCGCTGCTCACGTCAACTGCCCACGGCCGAACGCGACGTATCGCGTCGGCGACATTTTCAGCATGCAAACCGCCCGCGAGGATCAGCGGCAGGGAAAGCAGTTTTGGTATCAGAGCCCAATCGAAGGTGGCGCCCGTACCGCCGTGGCTGCCCTCAACGAACGCGTCGAGCAGCAAGCCTTTCGCGCTTTGGTAACGGCGCGCGTATTGTAGCAAATCCATTCCCGCCCGAACCTTGGCGGCCTTGATGTAGGGCAATCCGAAGCGCTCGCAGAATTCCGGGGGCTCATCGCCGTGAAACTGAAGCAGTTGCGGCTTGACCTCTGTAATGACACGCTGCACATCGCTCGCAATGGCATTGACGAACAATGCAACGGGCATGACGAATGCCGGCAATGCATTGACAATTCGACGCGCAACGTCATGCGACACCTGACGAGGACTGCCTGGGTAAAAAATCAGCCCGATGGCGTGAGCACCCGCATGCGCGGCGGCCAGCGCATCTTCCTGCCGGGTGATTCCGCAAATTTTGACGGCGGTAGCCATGACTTGAGTCGAATACCGGTCAGGCGCCCGCGAGCATTGCTTGTTCGGCGGCTTCGACATCCGGCATCCGCGGCAACGTCCACACCGGGTCGTACTCCACTCCGGTCAGGTAAAGCCCCGCTGCCGAAAAAGTGGGCGCGGCGAGCGCCCGATTCCCGGCTTGCAGCACTTCGCCCATCCATGCGACGGGTTGCCTGCCGCTGCCAACGTAGACCAGTGTCCCAACTATGTTGCGTACCATGTGCTGCAGGAAGGCGTCAGCGGCAAAGTCGAACCGGATCAGATCGTCCATGCGGCGAATCTCAATCTGACGCATGGTCTTGACTGGCGTTTTCGCCTGGCATTCGGCGGCACGAAAGGCGCTGAAATCATGCTCGCCGATCAGATACCGGGCAGCCTGCCACATTAATCGCTCATCCAGATGCCGGTAATACCATCCCACGCGCCCGCGCAATAGTCCGGGTCGTTGCGCCCTGTTGAGCAGCCAATAGGTATAGCGTCTGCCAGTGGCGCAAAACCGCGCGTGAAAATCCGCACTGACTTCACGCGCCCAATTCACGGCGATTGCATCGGGCAACAGGGCGTTGCAACCCCGGATCCATGCGCTGACAGGACGAGCAACGTCTACATCGAAGTGCACCACCTGCGCCAAGGCATGAACTCCGGCATCGGTGCGCCCGGCGCACACCGTCTTGACGCTCGCGCCCGCGACTTCCGATACGGCGCGATCAAGCGCATCCTGCACCCCGCAGGCGTCGGGTTGCGACTGCCAGCCGCAGAATGCAGCGCCGTCGTACTCGAGTCCAAGAGCAATTCTCAATGCATGGTTTCCCGGGCAGTTGCCAAGCTCAGCGGATGAACGCCAGCGCAATGACCGGGCTAATCAGCCAAGACGGGATGTGCCGGCCGGAAAAGCAGGCTTCAAGACAATTCGGACATTACCGTGAGCGCGGCAGCCTTCTGCTCCGGGTCGCCTTCTAACAGCACTTCCTTGAGAATTTCTCGCGCACCATCCTTGTCTCCCATTTCCTGGTAAGCCTTGGCCAGATCAAACTTGGTCTGTACGTCGTACCAGTGGTCATCTTTTCCGGAAGACACACTTGCCGGCACCGCTTTTGGTTCCGTACCCAAGTCCAGGCTGATTCCGGACAAGTCGATTCCCGACGCAGCGGCAGCCGGCTCTTGCCGCAATGTGTCCGGCGCGCCTAGCGACAAACTGCTGATATCGAAGTCGAGACCGGTATCGACCGCCGGCTCGGCACTTGCTCCCGAATCGGCGTCCTGGGGCGCCGAAGCCAGCGAATTGAGGTCGATATCGAAATTAAGCCCGGACGTGCCTGCTTTCAGCGTATCCGACACTTCAATGTCCACAGGGGGCAGGCTGAAGTCCGCTTCCCTGGAGGGAACCGTTCCCAACGATGCTGTCGAATCCGGCGCTGGCTCGGAGCTAACATTGATGATCTGGGTGCGTTCGAACTGGCTTTCGCTCGCTCCCAAATCGATGTCAGTGGTAGTAGCCATGGATTCTTCCTGGCCAGTTCCAACATTGAAGTCCACATTTTCCGCCGAAGCAGAAGAGGTGGCCAAGGTGCTGGTGGTTGCGCCTGCGGCGGACTTGCCGGCCGCGTATCGGGAATTGCCTGGATCAATCTGATAGCCCAGTACGCTCGCTTGGTCCCAAATATTCCCTTTGCCTCCGGTGGCCTGTTGCAGATCACGCGCAACTTTCTCAAACGCGCTAGCGTCCTTGCGATTGACGTAAATCTGCAGCAACTTGAGGTGAATCTCGTGACGACCCGGGGACGTCTGCAGCGCCTCCTTGAGCAACTCCTCTGCCTGCGCATCGCGCCCGTATGCCAGGAAGATCTCCGCTTCCGCGACTGGATCGACCTCGTCGGAACTGGCTTGCTTGGCTTCGTTAGCGGCGCCGAGCTTGGACGTCGCGACCGGGGCGGCGGCGGCCGGTTCGGAGGGTTCAACTCGCGCCTTCGCAGTATTGGATTTTCCGGAACCGGACTTCGAAGTGCCGCGGCGCCGGACCGTGCGCAGGACCAGCGCTCCGATCAGAACCAGCACGCCGATGGCTGCGCCGATATAAGCGGGCTCGCCCAGCAGTTGGTCGATCAGGCCCGGTGCCTTGGCTGGCGCGGTAGCGGCTTTTGCGGTAGCCGGAATCGGTTCCACCGGTTTCGGCTGTTCCGGGGCGGACGGAGTCGGTGTTACTACCGGCATTTTTCCAGGAACCGCGCCTGGCTCGACAGTTGCCGGGGCAGTCTTGACCGCGGGAGCTACTGGCGTAACCGGCGGTGGTGCCGTCGGTGCCAGAGGCTTCTGGGGAGCAGGCTTTTGGGCGGCCGGAGTTTCAGGAGAGGCGACTGGCGGCGTGGCAGCGGATTTCTGCAGATCCGCCATCATCTTGTCTTTCATCTCGACCAGCGCCCCCAACTTCTCGATCTGTTTTTCCAGAATGGCGACGCGGGAGTTTGCCTCGTTAACCGCCTTGTCGCGGGCTATCGCTTCTTCTTCCAAAGCACGAATACGTACCGCCGCAGCCTTGGCGTCTCCGCCTGCGGAAGTATTCGCCGCGTTTCCTGGCTCATTCTTCGATAACTTCAGGACTTCCTTGGGTGGCTCTTTGGCAGCGGAGGCCTTGTCTTCAACTGCGCTGCCCACCTTTCCTGCAGCCGCCTGCTCGGCGGGCTCCCCAGCGGCAACTGCCTGGCCTGCGGCAGCCGCCAGCTGTTCCTTGTAAACCTTCCAGTCGCGAGCCTGAACTTTCACTTCGTTGCGCGCATCCTGTTCGGAAATACCGGCAAACTGATCGGCCGATGGCAACTGGAGAATTTTCCCGGTCTTGAGCCGGTTCATGTTTCTGTCGGAGAAGGCGTCCGGATTGCTCCTGACGAGCAATACCAGCATTTGTTCGAGGGTGACATTCGCCGGCTTGGTTGCCCGTGCGATATTTCCCAGCGTATCCCCGCTCTTCACCGGACCGTAAGCAGTGTCATCAGTACCTGTCACGGACGGCGCGCGGCTGGGCAAAGCACTCCCCTTGTAATCGAGAAGGGTCGGTTGCGTTCCACCAATGGTTTCTACCAGCGCTTGGGCCGGCACCGGTGACTCGACCGGTGTCGATTTCTGCGAAGAGGCCTCTTCAGACGCAGGCATTTTTGTCTTGGCCGTCGCTTCGGACGTCGCATCAGGTTCGGGCGCAGGCGCTTCCGCTTCGGCTGTTTTAGCTCTATCCGGTGTCGGCGCTTGCGCGCCCGGCTCGGGCACGGGTTCCGGCGCGGGTGTTGCAGTGGATGTCGGAGCGGGACGAACTTCGACGGCGGCGTCTTTCTGTGCTTTCAGTTCTGCCTGTTTTTCTCGAGCCGCAATGACCGCTGGCGGATCCAGGAACGCGGTGAACTCGCGGCTGATGCGTCCAGCCGACCATGACAGGTCAATCAGCAGGTCTACAAAAGGATCGGTGACGGTTTGCGTCGACGCAATCTGCACGTAGGGCTCGCCGTCGGCGCGCTTCTCGACGCTGACCGAGACGCTGGTCATCAAGCCTGAATAGACCAGCCCCGCACGCTCAAAGGCATCCGGGCTGGCAAGGCGCACCACCAGTGAACCGACCTCGCTTTTGCTGGCGACCAGATCGATCTCGGCGTTCAGGCGTTCACCAAGCGCCGACTTGACGGAAATCTGTCCGAGGCCGGCGGCGTACGAACCCGCGCAGATTGCAAATAACGACGCGGCGACTATCCACGCGCGTAGAGACGTGATGCCCAAAGCGCTCACCTTGAATCGTTTTTGTTGGAGGTAATTAAA
The DNA here is from genome assembly GCA_031362885.1 of Betaproteobacteria bacterium. Lineage (GTDB taxonomy): Bacteria > Pseudomonadota > Gammaproteobacteria > Burkholderiales > JACQAP01 > JACQAP01. Next base: position 10,844 of record JANLTJ010000185.1, on the reverse strand, counting down.
ATAACATCATGTATTTAGAGATGCAAGCTCATCTTGCATCTTACATTTACCGGAAAACCCGGGCTTTTTAAGGCTTTACAACTCAAAAAAACTGCTTCTAGGCCTCCAACAGGATGCGTAGCATCCGGCGCAACGGCTCTGCCGCCCCCCACAACAACTGATCGCCGACCGTAAACGCGGTGAGGTATTCGCCACCGATGGAGAGCTTGCGCAGGCGACCAATCGGAACCGCCAGGCTGCCGGTGACGGCCGCCGGGGTCAACGCTTCGATCGATTCTTCTTTCCGGTTGGGAATGACCTTGACCCATTGATTGGCTGCAGCCAGCGCTTGCTCAATTTCCGCTAACGGCAGATCGCGCTTGAGCTTGATGGTCAGGGCCTGGCTGTGACAACGCATTGCGCCGATGCGTACGCACACGCCGTCAATGGGGATTGGATTCGCCTCGCGGCCCAGAATCTTGTTGCCTTCGGCCTGAGCCTTCCACTCTTCCTTGCTCTGTCCGTTGCCCAAGTCTTTGTCGATCCACGGAATCAGACTCCCGGCCAGCGGAACGCCAAAATTTTCGGTGGGAAAAGCGCTGCTCCTCTGAGCGGCAGACACTTTTCTGTCGATATCCAGAATCGAGGACGCCGGATCGTCCAGCAGCGGCTTCACTACCCCGTGTGCGTGCCCCATTTGCGATAACAATTCGCGCATGTTCTGCGCACCGGCGCCCGAGGCCGCCTGGTAAGTCATCGCCGTGACCCAGTCCACCAATCCGGCCTTGAACAAGCCGTGCATGCCCATGAGCATGAGACTCACGGTGCAGTTGCCGCCGATGAAATTCTTGCCGCCCTGCTTGAGCGCCGTGTCGATCACGTCGCGATTGACCGGATCGAGAATAATGACCGCGTCCCTGTTCATGCGCAGCGCCGAGGCCGCGTCGATCCAGTAGCCGTTCCAGCCGGCGGCGCGCAATTGCGGATAGATCTCATTGGTGTAGTCTCCGCCCTGGCAGGAGACGATGATTTCCATCGCCTTCAATGCGGCGATGTCGCGCGCATCCTTGAGCGCGTCCGTGCTCCCGCCGATGGCCGGGCCTTTGCCGCCCGCCTGCGACGTGGTGAAAAACACCGGGTCGATATGGTCGAAATCGCTTTCCTGCTGCATGCGCTGCATCAGCACCGAGCCGACCATGCCGCGCCAACCTACCAAACCTACTCGTCTCATTTCAATCTCCGTAGTTCAGCGAACGGCGATCGGTAAACGGAAACATCCCGATCAAGCGCCCCGGCTTGCCGCGTTCGCCGCTCACTTCTCGCCGATCACCCGTCAACATCAGGCATGCAACGCCGCCACCACTGCTTCGCCCATTTCCTCGGTGCCGATTTTTTTCGTACCGTCCTCAAAAATATCGGCCGTGCGAAAACCCTGTTTGAGCACGCGCTTGACCGCGGACTCGATGCGCTGGGCGGCCGCTTCTTCGCCGAAGCTGTACCGCAACATCATGGCCGTGGACAAGATGGTGGCAAGCGGATTGGCGACATCGCGCCCGGCGATATCCGGCGCCGAGCCGTGGATCGGTTCGTACAAGCCCTTGTTGTTCGCATCCAGCGAGGCCGAGGGCAACATGCCGATGGAGCCGGTCAACATGGACGCTTCGTCGGACAGTATGTCGCCGAACATGTTGCCGGTCAAAATCACGTCGAACTGGCGCGGCGCACGCACCAGTTGCATGGCAGCATTGTCCACGTACATGTGCGACAGCACGACATCCGGGAAGTCTTTGCCCACTTCAATCACCACTTCGCGCCACAGAATGCTGGTGTCGAGGACATTGGCCTTGTCCACCGAGCACAGTTTGCGCGCGCGCTTGCGCGCAATGTCGAAACCCACGCGCGCGATGCGGCGAATTTCCGATTCGCTGTACTTCATGGTGTCGAATCCTTCGCGCTCTCCGCCCGCGGTCTGGCGTATGCCGCGCGGTTGACCGAAATAAATGTCGCCGGTCAACTCGCGAAGAATCATGATGTCCAACCCTGCCACGACGTCGGTCTTCAGCGTCGAGGCATTGGCCAGCTCCTCGTACACCAGCGTCGGACGCAGATTGGCGAACAGCCCCAGCTCCTTGCGTATGCGCAGCAAGCCCTGCTCTGGACGCATGGGTCGTGGCAGTAAATCGTACTTTGGGCCGCCCACCGCGCCCAGCAATACCGCATCCGATGCTTTCGCCAGCGCCAGAGTCTTCGGCGGCAGCGGGTCCTGAGCGGCGTCATAGCCGGCGCCGCCGATCGGCGCCTCTTGCAGTTCGATGTTCAGGCCATCGCGCGACAGGCGCTTGAGCACTTTCACCGCTTGTCTGACGATTTCCGGGCCGATCCCGTCACCGGGCAATACTGCGATTTTCATGTTTCGATCTCTTAAAAAAAACAACCGGGGCGTTTGCGTCTCGCCCCGGCTGGTGTTGGCGATGTGAATGCGTCAGCCGAACAGCCAGGGTTGCTCGATGCGGCGTTTGGCCTCGAAGGCCTTGATCTCGACGGCATGCTGCAAGGTGTGCCCGATTTCGTCCAATCCGTTGAGCAGACTGTGCTTGCGAGAAGCATCCACCTCGAAGCCAAACATCTGGCTGCCGTCGGAATAGCAAACCGTCTGAGCATTCAAATCAACCACCAGCCGGAAACCGGGAAACGCCGCGACATCGTGGAAGATGCGCTCAACCTGGGTTTCGGTCAGGACGATGGGCAGCAAGCCGTTCTTGAAACAGTTGTTGTAGAAGATGTCGGCGTAACTGGGTGCAATCACGGCGCGGAAACCATAATCGTCCAGCGCCCATGGTGCGTGTTCGCGCGAGGAGCCGCAGCCGAAATTCTTGCGCGCCACCAGAATACTCGCCCCTTTGTAGCGCGGCTGGTTCAACACGAAATCCGGATTGGGCTTGCGCGTGGCGAGATCCATGCCGGGTTCGCCGTGATCCAGATAACGCCAGGCATCGAACAGATGCACGCCGAAGCCGGAACGCTTGATCGATTTCAGGAACTGCTTCGGGATAATGGCATCGGTATCGACATTGGCGCGATCCAGCGGCGCGACCAGTCCTTCCAGGCAGGTGAATTTCTGCATGGCTAGGAATCCAACCGCACGTCGACGAAACGCCCGGCAATCGCCGCGCCGGCCGCCATTGCCGGGCTGACCAGATGGGTGCGTCCGCCCGCACCTTGGCGCCCCTCGAAATTGCGATTGGACGTGGAGGCGCAGCGCTCGCCCGGCTCCAGACGATCCTCGTTCATCGCCAGGCACATGGAGCAGCCCGGCTGGCGCCATTCAAAACCGGCAGCGACGAATATCTTGTCCAGCCCTTCCTGCTCCGCTTGCGCCTTGACCAGGCCCGAGCCCGGCACCACCATCGCCAGGCGCACATTGCCCGCCACGTGCTTCCCACGCACGACATGCGCGGCCGCGCGCAAATCCTCGATGCGCGAATTGGTGCAGGAACCGATGAACACCTTGTCGATGCGGATATCGGTGATTTTCGTATTGGGCTTAAGCCCCATGTAGATCAGCGCGCGCTCCATGCCCTCGCGCTTGGTTTCGTCTTTTTCCTGGTCCGGGTCGGGCACGCGGCCATCGACTGCCACCACCATTTCCGGCGACGTGCCCCAAGTCACCTGCGGCGTAATCTCGCGTGCATCGAGGCGCACGACGAAATCGAAACGCGCCTGTGGATCGCTGGTCAGCGTGCGCCAATACGCGACCGCCTTGTCCCACAGATCGCCTTTGGGCGCGAAGCTGCGCCCGCGCAAATACGCGATGGTGGTGTCGTCCACCGCGACCATGCCGGCACGCGCGCCCGCTTCAATGGCCATGTTGCACAAGGTCATGCGGCCTTCCATGGACAGCGCGCGAATCGCGCTGCCGCCAAATTCAACCGCGTAACCGGTACCGCCGGCGGTGCCGATGCGCCCGATCACGGCGAGCGCGATGTCTTTCGCCGTCACACCGCGCCCTAGCGGGCCGTCCACATCGATGAGCATGCCCTTCATTTTTTTCTGCACCAGGCATTGCGTGGCCAGCACATGCTCGACTTCCGAAGTGCCGATGCCATGCGCCAGACAGCCGAAGGCGCCGTGGGTGCTGGTATGCGAATCGCCGCACACCACCGTCATGCCCGGCAGTGTCGCGCCCTGCTCCGGCCCGATCACATGCACGATGCCCTGGCGCTGATCGAGGAAGGGAAAATAAACCTTAGGACGGAACTCGCGCATGTTCGCGTCGAGTGTTTCCACTTGCAGGCGTGAGATCGGGTCCTTGATCCCCTGCTCCCAGTGCTGGGTCGGCGTGTTGTGATCGGCGGTGGCGACCACCGAATCCATGCGCCAGGGCTTGCGCCCGGCCAGCTTCAGGCCCTCGAAGGCCTGCGGACTGGTGACTTCATGCACCAGATGGCGATCGATGTAGATCAGCGCGGTGCCGTCCGGTTCCTGCCGAACCAGATGACTGGCCCAGAGCTTGTCGTAGAGCGTTTGCGGAAGCAAAGTGTACGAATTCATGGCGCGACTCAAATGGCGGCACTCGAAACGGGCGGAAATTATGACACAAGCCACGCGCTGGACAGCGCTGTTCGTGCGTCAGGCGCCGGAACGAGCCGGGGCGGAAACCGGTTTCCATGCCACCACGATCAGCGCCAGGAGCGCAGCCGTGGCTGCGATGGTGAAGGTCCATTTCGAACCCAGGGTCTCCCATGAATAGCCGGCCATCAGGATACCCAGCGTGCCGCCCAGTCCGTAGCCCAGACTGGTGTAAATGGCCTGGCCGCGCGCCTGATTACGGCCGCGAAAAATCTGATGCATCATCGCCACGCCCGCGGCGTGAAACGCGCCAAACGTAATGGCGTGCAGCAACTGCGCCACCAGCAGAATCGGCAGCGAGCCGACGCCCCAGGCAATCATCAACAGCCGTACGAAGGCACAACCGAAACTGAACAGCAGTATCTGGTTCAGACTATAGACGCGCATCAGACGCGGCAACAGCACGAACAGCCCGATTTCCGCGATCACCCCCAGCGACCACAGCCAGCCAACCGCGGTTTTCGAGTAACCGGCCTCGACCAGATGAATCGAATAAAAGGCGTTATAGGGCCCGTGCGCCACCTGCATCAGGAAAAAACCGGCCATCAGTGCCATCACGGCGGGCCGGGTGAGGATACTGAGAATGGGCGTGTGTTCCGCAGGCTGCGCCCGCTCGCGGTCGCGCGGAAGAAGAAAAGTGCTGGCAGCCATCAGCAGCAGCAGCAGCACGATCGGCTCGAGCGCCGCGACACCAAAATAATCGAGTCCATAGCCAACGGCAATCACCACCACGACAAAACCGACTGAACCCCATAAGCGAATGCGTCCGTAGGCGCCAACGCTCGCACCCACCAGACTCAGGGTCGCGGATTCGGCGAGCGGCAACACCCCGCACCAGAACACATTCGACAGCAGCAGTGCTGCGAACATCCAGCCGAAGCCGTGATTGAAAAATACCGCGGTGAAAGTTACCGTGCTGCACACGGCGGTTAGCCGGATCAGCCGGCCGGGGGCACGGTAGTGATCGGACAACCAGCCCCAGAGATTCGGCCCGAAGATTCGCGCCACCGGATTGACCGCCAGCAACAGGCCGATTTCGGCGACCGAGTAACCCAGGGATTGCAGATACAGCGCGAAGTACGGCGCGAACGCCCCAATGAAAGCGAAATAAGAAAAATAAAAACCGGATAAGCGGTGATAGAAAGAGGGGCGAAACATGGGTTGCCTGTCAGAACTGCAAACGGCCTCGAGGTCCCGTCGCCAGTGCCAAATCAGCCGACCCTACGCGGTGGATATTCCGATCCCGGTAGGAATGCAGGCCATCAGGCTTCGTCGGGTTCGGGATCGCTGGCCACCGGCGCATTTGTCCCAGCCGCACCTGCGGGGGCCTGCGCGGCAATCTTGGGAGTTGCGACGCGCACGTCGGCATTCTGCGCACGATGGCGCAGTGCGTGATCCATCAGCACCAGCGCCAGCATCGCTTCGGCGATCGGTGTGGCGCGTATGCCCACGCAGGGATCGTGACGGCCGGTGGTCTCGACTATGGTCGGCGCCCCGCTTTTGTCGATGGAGCGGCGCGGCAGGCGGATGCTGGAAGTCGGCTTCACCGCGATATTGACCACGATGTCTTGCCCGGTGGAAATGCCACCGAGAATGCCACCGGCGTTATTCGACAGAAAACCCTGCGGCGTCATTTCGTCGCCGTGCTCGGTGCCTTTTTGTTCTATCGACGAAAAGCCGGCGCCGATTTCCACGCCCTTGACCGCGTTGATGCTCATCATGGCGTAAGCGATGTCGGAGTCGAGCTTGTCGTACACCGGTTCGCCCCAACCCACCGGAACGTTCTGCGCAATCGCGGTGATGCGCGCGCCACAGGACTCGCCGGACTTGCGCAGCTTGTCCATGAAGTCTTCGAGCTGCGGCACGATGTCCGGGTCGGGCGAGAAAAACGGGTTCTGGGAGACTGAATCCCAGGTCTTGAATCCAATGTGCATCGGGCCGAGTTGTGACATGTAGCCGCGAACTTTGATGCCGTGGTGCTCGTTGAGCCATTTTTTCGCGATGGCGGCCGCGGCAACGCGCACCGCCGTTTCCCGCGCCGACTGCCGGCCGCCGCCGCGGTAATCGCGGATGCCGTATTTTTGCCAGTAGGTGTAATCAGCGTGGCCAGGACGAAAAGTTTCGGCGATGGCTCCATAATCCTTGCTGCGCTGATCTTCATTGCGGATCAGCAGCGCGATCGGCGTGCCGGTGGTGCGGCCTTCAAATACGCCGGAGAGTATTTCGACGGTATCCGATTCGCGCCGCTGGGTGACATGGCGCGAGGTGCCGGGCTTGCGGCGATCCAGGTCTTTCTGGATGTCGGCTTCGGACAGCGCCAGTCCGGGCGGACAACCATCGACGACACAACCGATGGCCGGTCCGTGACTTTCGCCGAATGAGGTCACGCAAAATAATTTTCCGAGAGTGTTTCCGGACATGCTGATGTTGCCAGTCGGGTTACCTTGGTTCTTGAGTGGGGTGCTACGGATTGTCTCGCTGCTTTTTTGCACCACGACTAAAACCTTCCCTCATCCCCAGCCCTTCTCCCGGGGGGAGAAGGGAGCACAACACCCTCTCCCTCCGGGAGAGGGCAGGGTGAGGGAAAGTTTTTCCGCAGCCGTCTGCCCACACAAAAGCCAAATTAACTGCTCTTATGATTGAGTGCGAAGTCTATCATGCACCCTCGTGCCCGGCCGCGTTCGAGTGTCATTACCTTGACGCTGAACTAGAATGCCGGCTGGGCAACAACACTTTCTTTCCGATGCACCAATACCTCGACCTGATGCGCCACATTCTCGAACACGGCACCCGCAAGGATGACCGCACCGGCACCGGCACGTTGAGCGTTTTCGGCCCGCAACTGCGCTTTGACCTCGCTGCCGGTTTTCCGCTGCTCACGACCAAGAAAGTGCATCTCAAGTCCATCATTCACGAACTGCTGTGGTTCCTGAAAGGCGAAACCAACACGCGCTACCTCAAGGAAAACGGCGTTTCGATCTGGAATGAATGGGCCGACGCGAACGGCGAACTGGGTCCGGTGTACGGTTATCAATGGCGCTCCTGGCCGGCGCCGGACGGGCGGCATATCGATCAGGTGAGCCAAGTCATCGCTGACATCAAACGCAATCCGGATTCGCGGCGTTTGATCGTGTCGGCCTGGAATGTAGCCGATTTGGACAAAATGGCGCTGATGCCCTGTCATGCTTTTTTCCAGTTTTACGTGGCGGATGGAAAGCTCTCATGTCAGCTCTACCAGCGCAGCGCCGATCTGTTTCTTGGCGTGCCCTTCAACATCGCCTCCTATGCGCTGCTCACCATGATGGTCGCGCAGGTGTGCGATCTCGGGCTGGGCGAGTTCGTACACACGTTCGGCGATACGCACCTGTATCTGAACCATCTCGACCAGGCACGCGAGCAGTTGTCGCGCACACCGCGCAAACTGCCAGTGATGAAAATCAATCCCGCCGTGCGCGACATCTTCGCTTTTCAGTTCGAGGACTTCACTCTCGAAGCCTACGATCCGCACCCGGCGATCAAGGCGCCGGTTGCTGTTTAGCCGACGGTTCGTGACGGGTGATAACAAAAACGTCAGCGCGCCCGCGCATCTCGATCATCGTCGCCTATGCGGCCAATCGCGTGATCGGTACGGGCGGCAAGATGCCCTGGCATCTTGCCGAGGACCTGAAGCGCTTCAAGGCCCTGACCATGGGACACACCATAATCATGGGACGCAAGACCTGGGAATCGCTGGGCCGGCTTCTGCCCGGAAGGCGGCATATCATCATCAGTCGAAGATCCGGGTACGCGATCCCCGGTGCCATGACTGTCGCCACGCTCGACGCGGCCATTGCAGCCTGCGCAGGTGAGGTGGAGGTGTTTGTAATTGGAGGCGGGGAAGTTTACAAGCTGGCGCTGCCGATTGCCGATCGGATCCTTGCCACTGAAATCGCGACCGAGTTTGCAGGGGACACCTTTTTTCCGGCCATCGACTCCAGGCAATGGCGCCAGATCGGCGCAGAGCCGTTTGGCCATGGTGACATCCACGGCCGGTACGTGACCCATGAACGGACCGGAAGGTGATCGTCAGACCGGATGTGTTTCTCCTTCGGCAGATACACGCAGATTGACCGGTGGTTTGCCGTCGCGCCAGCGCGCGACCATGAATTCCAGCGCGCTTTCGTACGATCGAACATAGTCTGCCGCGCGAAACAGGGGCGCATCGCTTCGCGCACGCGCCAGACGCGATCGAAGCGCTTGCAGCGCGCGCGGCTCGGTCGCCAATCGAATCGCGGCACTGCGATACGCGTCGGTCGTGTCTACAACCAATTCCGGCATTCCCAGGGCAGACAGGATGCTCGCACACTGGCGCGAGACAAAGTGCTGGCGGCTGATCGACAGAACCGGCAGCCCCATCCAGAGCGCATCGCAGGCCGTCACTGCGGCATTGTATTGCGGCGTATCGAGGAACAAATCTGCGAGCCGGTAGCGCGACAGGTAGCGCGATTTGGGTTCGCGCGGCGCAAAGATCAGTCTGGACGAGTCCACGTCCCGCAATCTTGCTTCGACGGACAAATTCGATTGGATCGCCTCATTTCCAGACACCAGCCAAAGTACCGCCCCGGGCAGATCCCGCAGCAAGGACATCCAAATGGAAAAGATTTCCGGTTCGATCTTGTAGCTGTTGTTGTGACAGCAAAATACAAACGCGCCATCGGGCAACCCGTATTCTTGCCGCGCGGGAGGTACAAAGGGGATGGCCTGCGCGGTGTCGCAAATCAAAAAGCAGTCCGGCATGAACACCAGCTTTTCGCTCCAGAAGGGCTCCTGCCCGGGTGGTGTGACGACCCGGTCCGTAATCCGATAGTCGAGCCATGGCGCGCCTGTCGTACCGGGAAAACCGATATGCGCCAGCTGCACCGGCGCCGGCCGGAAGGCCGGGATGCCGGGCCGGCAGTGCCCGCCGTATCCGCCGAAGTCGACCAGGACGTCGATTTCATCGCTATTGATGTGCCGCGCCGCATCCAGGTCGCTCAGGTTGCGCAAGTCCACAAATTTGTCGGCGTTGCGCGCGATGCGCCCACGCATTTCTGAACCATCGTCCGGGCCGATGCTATAGGCCATGACCTCGAACCGAGCACGATCATGCATCCGGATCAGTGGATCGCAAAGATGGCCATTGAGGTGCTCCCGGAAATCCGAAGACAGATAACCGATGCGGATTTTCTGGTGGTGCCATCGATGGCCGAAACGCGCCCCGGTTTCCCCAACGGCCGCGGCATATCGCTCGCCGATGACGCCGGCGATCCGCCGAGGCACTTCCGGAGGCAATGGCACGGTAAGGCAGTGGTAGGCCAGCGGGAGGTCGATGCGAGCGCTGAGCTTTGCATCCTCGCTCATCGCCACCTCCGTGAGCTTTTCAATATACAGATCGCGCGCCGACCAGTCGCAGCGTGCAAGGCGCTCAAAGCCACGATATAGAAACACCAGGATGGGATCGAACGCCCGCTGCACGCCAGGATCGGCAGGTGCAATGGCGTTCAAATAGGCCTGCATGGCGCCGGGCGAAATAATTTCAGCCGCGTCGAACGCGCCTTGCGCTTCGTCGAAGCGGCCCAGATCGGACAACGCCAGGCCACGGTCGATATGCGCGGTTGCGCGCGCCGAGTCGAGAGAGAGCGCCCGATCACAGACTTCCAGCGCTTCAGCGCTGCGTCCTGATCCGAGCAGGGACTGCGCGAGATTGCCTTGCGCATCGGCGGAATTCGGGTTCAAGCAAACCAGGCGCCGATTGTTCTCGACCGCTTCTTCGTAGCGCATGAATACCATCAAGGCGGTGCCGCGATTGAGCAACGCCGGAGCGAACTGCGGGTCACGCTGCAGGGCCGCGTCGTATGCGGCCAGCGCATCGGTGTTCCGACCCAGCTTTTCCAGCACACAAGCTCGATTGAACCAGGCCTGCGCGCTGCCTCCGCCTACGGACGTCGCTTGTCTTGAGTACTCCAGCGCGTCTGCATAACGCTTTTCTTCGGCGTACAACGTAGCCAGCGCCATAAGCGCCAACTCGAAACCGGGATTGAGGTTGGCTGCCTTGCGGAACGCTGCAATGGCGCCGGGCCGGTCATTCAATCGGTGCAGGCTGGTCCCGAGCAATGCCCAAAGCTCGGTGTGCTCCGGCTGAAGCACCAGTGCACTTTCCGCGCTTGCGCGTGCACCATCCCAATCACCGCACGCCATCCGTTCGCGAATAACCGGCA
>JANLTJ010000170.1:0-1691 GCA_031362885.1 Betaproteobacteria bacterium | reverse complement strand
CGAGCGCAATCTTGTTGCCGGGCGCGGTGGCAAGACAGCCTATATCGACGACGACGGGCGTTACACCTACGCCGAGTTCGGGGAGCGAGTCAATCGTGCCGCCAATGCGTTGACCGGGCTGGGGCTGGAAATGGAAGACCGCATCATGCTGGCGCATTTCGACAGCATCGATTTTCCGAGTGTGTTTCTCGGCGCGATCAAGGCCGGTATCGTGCCGGTGTGCGCCAATACCTTGCTGACTACCGCTGACTACAAGTTCATGCTGGAAGACAGCCGCGTGCGCGCGCTGGTCGTCTCTGAAGCCTTGCTGCCGGTGTTTCAGCCCCTGCTCAAGCATCTACCCTTACTCAAACACATCATCGTTTCAGGCCAAGACGCGCACGGACATCTGCATCTGCAACAGCTCATGGCCAATGCCAAGACGGTGTTCGCCGCTGCTCCGACCGTGGCCGACGATTCTTGCTTCTGGCTTTATTCTTCGGGTTCCACCGGCACGCCGAAAGGCACGGTGCATGTACATTCGAGTTTGATTCAGACCGCGGAGCTGTATGCCAGACCGATCCTGGGCATTCGTGAAAGCGATGTGGTGTTTTCCGCCGCCAAACTGTTCTTCGCTTACGGCCTCGGCAATGCCCTTACCTTCCCGCTCGCGGTCGGCGCGACCGCGATCCTTATGGCGGAGCGCCCAACACCGGGGGCGGTGTTCAAACGTCTCATGGAACACCGTCCGACGATTTTTTATGGCGTGCCGACACTTTATGGCGCACTGCTCGCCAGCCCCGATCTGCCAGACGCAAGACAGCTTGCTTTGCGGGTATGCACCTCGGCGGGCGAAGCGCTGCCGGCGGCTCTGGGCCGTCGCTGGACTGAACACTTCGGTGTGGAAATTCTCGATGGCATCGGCTCCACCGAGATGCTGCACATATTCCTGTCCAACCGGCCCGGCGAAGTGCGCTATGGCACCACCGGCAAACCGGTTCCGGGCTATCAGATCAGGCTGGTGGACGAAGACGCAAGAGAAGTCGCCACGGGCGAGATCGGCGAACTGCAAATCAGCGGCCCGAGCAGCGCGATGTGCTACTGGCGCAATCGCGAGAAATCGTTGGCCACGTTTATCGGCCCGTGGACGCGAGCGGGCGACAAGTACACACGCGACGCGGACGGCTATTACACTTACGGCGGGCGCTCGGATGACATGCTGAAGGTCAGCGGCATGTATGTCTCGCCCTTCGAGGTGGAAGCGGCATTGCTTACGCACCCCGACGTACTGGAAGCGGCGGTGATCGGTGCGGCGGATGAGCATAAGCTGATAAAGCCGAAGGCGTTCGTCGTGGTCAAGGCGGGCGTGGCCGCATCAGCGGTGCTTGCCGAGGCGCTGAAGAGCCATGTGAAGGACCGGCTTGCGCCTTACAAATATCCGCGCTGGGTCGAGTTCATTGCGGAGCTGCCGAAGACGGCGACGGGGAAGATTCAGCGCTTCAAGCTGCGGCAGCGGCAGCGGCGCTGATCTTCAGCGCCCGGCTCTCGGCACCAGGCGATTATTACGCCGTCTGATTCTCGCTTGCCAGCTTTTCGGCAATCTGTTCGCGCAGTTTCGACTTGAGTATCTTGCCCACGGGGCTGACGGGAAACTCCGTCATCACCTCAAGCCGCTCGGGCAGCTTGAAAGACGCAATCTGCTTCGCACCCAG
>JANLTJ010000169.1:0-1685 GCA_031362885.1 Betaproteobacteria bacterium | reverse complement strand
CGAGCGCAATCTTGTTGCCGGGCGCGGTGGCAAGACAGCCTATATCGACGACGACGGGCGTTACACCTACGCCGAGTTCGGGGAGCGAGTCAATCGTGCCGCCAATGCGTTGACCGGGCTGGGGCTGGAAATGGAAGACCGGATCATGCTGGCCCATTTCGACACGATCGATTTTCCAAGTGTATTCCTCGGCGCGATCAAGGCCGGCATCGTGCCGGTGTGCGCCAATACCCTGCTGACGACGGCTGATTACAAGTTCATGCTTGAAGACAGCCGCGTGCGCGCGCTGGTCGTTTCCGAAGCGTTGCTGCCGGTGTTCCAGCCATTGCTTAAGAATATGCCCTTTCTCAAACACGTCATCGTTTCGGGGCAACAGGCGCGCGGACATTTGCATCTGCAACAGATCATGGCCGACGCGAGCACGACGTTTGCGGCAGCGCCGACCCTGGCCGATGATCCCTGTTTCTGGCTTTATTCCTCCGGATCCACCGGCACGCCAAAAGGCACGGTGCATATTCATTCCAGCCTGATCCAAACCGCGGAGTTGTACGCCAAACCGATTTTGGGTATTCGCGAAGGCGATGTGGTGTTTTCCGCCGCCAAACTGTTCTTCGCTTACGGCCTCGGCAATGCCCTTACCTTCCCGCTCGCGGTCGGCGCGACAGCGATCCTTATGGCGGAGCGCCCAACACCGGGGGCGGTGTTCAAACGTCTCATGGAACACCGTCCGACGATTTTCTACGGCGTGCCGACACTTTATGGCGCACTGCTTGCCAGTCCGGAATTACCAAACCGCAAGCAACTCGCGCTGCGCGTGTGTACCTCGGCGGGCGAGGCGCTTCCGGCGCAACTGGGCCAGCGCTGGAGCGAACACTTCGGCGTGGAAATTCTCGATGGCATCGGCTCCACCGAGATGCTGCACATATTCCTGTCCAACCGGCCCGGCGAAGTTCGCTATGGCACAACCGGCAAACCGGTTCCCGGTTACCAGATCCGGCTGGTGGATGAAGACGGCCAGGAAGTCGCCACCGGTGAAATCGGCGAACTGCAAATAAACGGCCCGAGCAGCGCAACACACTACTGGCGCAATCGCGCCAAATCGCTGGCTACGTTCATCGGCCCATGGACGCGAGCGGGCGACAAATACTTACGCGACGCGGACGGCTATTACACTTACGGCGGGCGCTCGGACGACATGCTCAAAGTCAGCGGCATGTATGTCTCGCCCTTCGAGGTGGAAGCCGCGCTGATGACGCACCCGGATGTGCTGGAAGCGGCGGTGATCGGCGCGGCGGATGAGCATAAGCTGATAAAACCGAGGGCGTTCGTCGTGGTCAAGGCGGGCGTGGCCGCATCAGCGGTGCTTGCCGAGGCGCTGAAGAGCCATGTAAAGGACCGGCTTGCGCCTTACAAATATCCGCGCTGGGTCGAGTTCATTGCGGAGCTGCCGAAGACGGCGACGGGGAAGATTCAGCGCTTCAAGCTGCGGCAGCGGCGCTGATCTTCAGCGCCCGGCTCTCGGCACCAGGCGATTATTACGCCGCCTGATTCTCGCTTGCCAGCTTTTCGGCAATCTGTTCGCGCAGTTTCGACTTGAGTATCTTGCCCACGGGGCTGACGGGAAACTCCGTCATCACCTCAAGCCGCTCGGGCAGCTTGAAAGACGCAATCTGCTTCGCACCCAG
>JANLTJ010000097.1:0-20431 GCA_031362885.1 Betaproteobacteria bacterium | reverse complement strand
GACCGGCAACTTCAAGCGCCGGGCAAGGTACGTGGTCAAACTGGCTTTGACGCGCTGGCCGGCTCGAACGCTCTTGACGAGCACCAGAAGATCGTCGGCCGCATCGCATAGACGCGCGCACGAAGCGGTGGCCCCGTTTCTCCAGTTCCCGATCCAGATCATCAAGCAGAATGTTGGCCAGCAGCGGCGATCGGTACGCTCACCTTGCGGCGTGCCGATCTTGCTTGGTTGCACACACTCACCGATCATCACGCCCGCGCGCAGGTATCGACCGATCAGGGCCAGCAACCGCTTATCCCCCACCCTTCTGGCCACACGGACCATCAGAATGTCGTGGGACACGTTGTCGAAGAACTTTTGCAAGTCCAGATCGACCGCGATGTGGTAACCCGCCTTGATATAAGCCTGCACCTGTTTTACTGCTCCATGGGCGCTTCGCTTGGGCCGAAACCCAAAGCTCGACTCCGAGAACTCCGGATCGAAGATCGGCGTTAACACTTGCGCAATGGCTTGCTGGATCACCCGATCAACCACATTCGGGATACCCAGCGGGCGCTCACCCCCGTCCGGCTTCGGGATCATCACCCGACGCACCGGACTTGGACGATAGCCACCATCCATCAAGGCTTGGCGGATCGCGGGCCAGTGCACTTTGGCGAACGCGGGAAACTCCTCGATGGTCATGCCGTCAATGCCCGGCGCGCCCTTGTTGGATTTCACCCGTGCCCACGCCGCGTGCATGTTCGCCGACGCCACGACCGCTTCCAGCAACTCCTCCTGCAAGGCCGGTGGCGTGAACATACGCCGGGCTTTGGCTCCACCATCGGTGTTCGACGCCACGCCCGAGTCCTTCACGACTCCTCCCTGTTCTCTCATGTTCGGCCCTTCACCGGGTCGCCCCGGCTAGTACGGCCTTTGCTGACTTCTGCGAGATAACCGTGCGCATTGCTGCGCACGGTGCTGCGTGCGTCGCTCGTGGTTGTTGTCGGTTTCGCTCGCATCGGGTGACAACACCCCGATGCGCCTGGGCCTTGGTACGCCAGCGGGCCCTTCTGGCTCCATCCACGATCGGCTCACGCCGCCATCCCTCACAGATCTCCCCGAGTAAGAACATGAACTTTCCGTGCACAACCGCCGCATTTACCCTATGCACCGTTCCCGTGGGCTTTGTCATCAAGTGCTGACTCGCCCGCGCACTGGGCCTTCTATGCGATTTCTGTCCGTCGGCTCGCACTTTTGCGCTCCGGCTTCCTTCGGACAAGACCTCGCGGCCTTGCCCTTGCCTTCGGCTAGTGGTTATCCTTGTCTAATGCGACAAGCCGGTTACTCCCACAGGGGACTTCCACCCCATCAGTTCATGCCCATGTCGGGCGCACCCCTTCGTTCCAGCGGACTGCCTTCGGCAGCCGCTGAACTCAAACGTTGAGGCTGTAGAAAAAGTCCGAAGTCGATCGACACAAGAATTTGACGTGATATGAGCCGCTATTCGATAAGATTAAACATCAATGATTGACTGCGCTTCAATCTCCTCGCATAACGCATCGTCGAGCGTGGCAGCGGTAACATTCTCAGGTACCAACAGAATCGAGGTCGCTTCGGTGGACCATCGATCATGGTTGTTTTAGGGGTTTTTCTACACCCTCGTTACGCCGGACTCGCCAGCGCAGTCGCGCGTGCTTTGCCCGGACTGTGGGGCTATTGCGGCGTGGATTTCATCGAAACCGATTCGGGGCCGCAAGTGCTGGAAGTCAATCCGAGACTGACGACGTCGTATGCCGGTTTGCGCCGGGCAACCGGCCTCAATTGCGCGCAACTCGTGCTCGATCTGCCCGGATCGCTGATGACGCCAGCGCGAGTGGCGCATCCCCTGCGTGCGATTGAAGTGGAGTTCGCGCATGCCGGTTGATGCCGTGCTCGGCTAGGATATCGGCGGCGCGCACTTGAAAGTCGCCGCGCTCGATGCCAAGGCCAGGGTGACGCAGGTCATGCAACTGCCGTGTCCGTTGTGGCTCGGGCTGGAGCATCTTGACCATGCCATTGCTATAGCGCTGGCCGACATGCCGAGCGCCCGCCGGCATGCGCTCACCATGACCGGAGAGCTGACCGACTTTTTCCGTGATCGCAGGCAGGGCGTGAAAACCATCCTCGCTCGCTTCGCCATGCAGGTCCCTGTCGATTGCACCCGCGTCTATGCCGGCCCGTCCGGTTTTCTGACACCGCCAAGCGCCGCGCGTCAAACCGATGCGGTCGCCTCGGCGAACTGGGCCGCCAGCGCACAACTGGTCGCAAGCCTTGTGCCGGATGCGCTGTTCGTCGATATCGGCAGCACCACCACCGATCTGGTTCCGATTCGGGACGGCGTGCTCAGGGTGCGCGGTTACAGCGATGCGCAACGCCTGGCCAGCGATGAACTGGTGTATACCGGCATCGTGCGCACGCCGGTCATGGCGCTGGTGGAGAAAATCGCGTTCGACGGCCAGTGGATTGCCGTGGTGGCCGAGTATTTCGCAACCACGGCCGATGTCCACCGTCTCACCGGCGAACTCCCCGCGGGCGCCGATCGACTGCCCGCCGCCGACAATGGTGGCAAGACCATACGTGACAGCGCGCGCCGGCTCGCGTACATGATCGGGCGCGATCTCGAAAGTGCTCCGCTCGCGAAATGGAAGCACTGCGCCCGCCAGCTTGCCGAGGCGCAGTTGTGGAAAATCCGCCGGGCGTGTGATGGCCTTCTGTCGCGCGGCGACGCGCCGCTGCGCGGCCCGGCACGGGGCGCTTTCTCGCCAGGAAGCTGGCCGCGCAACTGGGCCGGCGTTACCGGGATTTTGATGCGCTGATCGAGATTTCCCCTCGCGCCGCGGCGCACGCCTCAGCGTGGGCGTCGAGCTGCGCGCTTGCGGTGGCAGTGGCCCTACTGGCGCAGGGGCGCATGCGCAAATGAGCTTGCGGGTCGTCAAGCTCGGTGGCAGTCTTGCCAGCTCCGCGCAACTGCCGCGCTGGCTGGAAGTCATCGCCACCGCCGGTGCGGGCAAGGTCGTGCTGGTTCCCGGTGGCGGTCCCTGGGCCGATGAAGTCCGCGCCACGCAACAACGTGAAGGTTTGGATGATCGCCTCGCGCATCGCAAAGCTCTGCGCGCGATGGAGCACTACGGCAGCCTGTTCACAGCCATGCAGGCCAATCTTGTTCCGGCGGCAAGCTTCGCGCAGATGCGCGCGACCCTGAGTAAGAGCCAGGTGCCGGTATGGTTGCCGCACGACTTGGTCGTCGCCGATGCGTGCATTCCTGAAAGCTGGGAAGTCACCTCCGACAGTCTCGCGGCCTGGCTGGCCAATCACCTGAATGCCTCGGCCCTGCTGCTGGTGAAATCCGTGAATATCGTTGAGCCGGATCTGAGCATGGAAAAATTAGGTCGTCGCGGCTGGGTGGACCAGGCTTTCGCAACATTCACCTGCGCTGCGCGTTACCGCATCCGCGTTCTGGGCCAAGGCGATCAGGAGATTGCACGGCGGTTGCTGATGATCGGCGAACTCGCGCAAAATCGGACCTGATCTCGAGTTTGGCCACGCTAAAGGGTGTCTTCACCTGGATCAGTTCCGTTCTGCCAGCGGGGCGCTGAGTCGTACGGGCAGTGCGCGTTGTTCCCTCGTTGGGGTGGCAGCGATTGATCGGTTGGCCGAAATTGAGGACAATCAGCCGCAGGGAAACCAATTTTTCGTAAACAGGAGAGCTTGAATGTTTGAATGGATTGCAAGCCCGGAAGCGTGGATTGCGCTGGGCACGCTGGCCGCATTGGAGATCGTACTGGGCATCGACAACATCATTTTCATTTCCATTCTGGTGGGGCGCCTGCCGGAGAAGCAGCGCGCTTTTGCGCGGCGGATTGGGCTCGGCCTGGCGATGGTCGCCCGTCTGGCGCTGCTGTTCTCGATCTCCTGGGTCATGGGTTTGACCGAGCCCTGGTTCTCGATGTTCGGGCACGAGATTTCCGGGCGCGATGTCATTCTGATCGGCGGCGGCTTGTTCCTGCTGGCCAAGGCCACGCATGAGATACACAACAGCATGGAGGGCATCGAAGATACCGGCCGCGCGGTGGTTGCCGCCGGCCTTGGCATGACGCTGGTGCAGATCGCGGTGCTAGACATTGTGTTCTCGCTCGATTCGGTCATTACGGCGGTCGGTCTGGTCGATCAGATTTCCATCATGGCGATCGCCATCGTTGCCGCAGTGTTAGTCATGCTGGTGGCGGCGGAGCCGATCGGCAACTTCGTTGATCGCCATCCCACGATCAAGATTCTGGCGCTATCGTTCCTGATACTGGTTGGCGTGACACTGATGGTGGAGGGCTTCGATGTGCACGTACCCAAGGGTTACATCTACTTTGCCATGGCGTTCACCCTGGCGGTGGAAACGATCAACATTCGCGTGCGCCGCAGGCATGTCGATCCGGTCAGGCTGCATAAGTCATTGCGCGAACCGGAATAGGCCTGATGGCCGGGAAAATGCTGGCCTTTATGAGTTCTTCTGCGACGCGGTGAAATCATCAGTTTTCACCGCGTCGCCGCTGGCGGTGCGCCCGCTGCGCGCCCTGTCGATTGACCCGGTTATTCACCCGCGCGGGCAGGCGCATCTGAGCGCTGCTTCCGGGTTGGTATGCCGTGACGGGCGCGCCTACGTGATCGCCGACGACGAGCATCATCTCGCGGTGTTTCGCGAACAGCGGGCTTCCGGCGAGTTGCATCGGATTTTGCCGGGCGATTTGCCTGAGAAAAATAAAAAACGAAAGCAGCGCAAGCCGGACTTTGAAACGCTGTTCCTGCTGCCGCCGAAAAGTGCTTCGTCGCCCGCCGCATTGATCGCACTCGGGTCGGGATCGCGGGACAACCGCAACGGCGGTGCCGTAATTGCGCTTGGGCCCGACGAAGAGTTATTGCGGCCGGCTCGGCATTTCGACCTGATGCCCTTGTACGCACCGCTTCAAGCGCTGCTGGGTGCGATCAATATCGAAGGCGCGATGATCATCGCAGGGGCGGTGACCCTGCTTAATCGCGGCATCGCGGGCAATACCGATAACACGGTTGTGCGCTACGCCTTGCGCGATTGGTATGCGCTCATCGAAGGCCGGGATTCGAAGGTGAACCCGGTATCAATACGGCGGTTTCCGCTTCCGTCAATTGACGGCGTTCATCTCGGTTTTACCGATGGCGCGGGCCTGCCTGATGGCAGTTGGCTGTTTTGCGCAGTGGCCGAGAATACGCGCAACAGCTATGCCGATGGTGCCTGCCTTGGTTCGGCGCTCGGGCTGGTTTCAGCGCAGGACGATCTGCTCGCGCTGCATCGGCTTGATCCGACGATCAAAGCCGAAGGCATTGATGTCAGAGTTGACGGGCTTGGCATTGATGTTTGCCTGGTCACCGACAACGATGATCCTGCACAAAGCTCTTGGTTGTATCAGACGCGCCTTGACTGAGCCTGGGGTCATGCCGGTATCTTCAGACCAATCAACGGTTGTTTGGCTATCGCGTGGATGTCCGCGGCGCTGAGTTTGCAGCGTTCAATGGCAATCCACATTCGAGTCGATCAGGAAGCCCTAGGATTGCGCAAATCGCCGAGGGTTCCGCGTTTGGTCTTCTTTCCGGAGTCGATTGCTTTGACGAGCGCGTCCGTTGATTTGCCGATGGGTGCGGGGGCGCTTTGCCGACAGCGCGCATTTGGTCCGATAGGCAGGGTATTGTTCCGATGAAGTCGTACGCGAATTCTGTAAAAACCGCTGAATCGTTCGCGCGATTCCACCGCCATGCGCCATTGCCTGCCGGCTTGCGGCGGCAAAAATCCTCCGACGCGATAGTCGCGGCCCATGCGTTCCATGGTTTCAATGGCGCGATAAAGCGATGCCATGTCACTCGGCGTGGCGGCCACTTCGTCCGCGATCCACAGGGTTTCCTCCTTCAGGCTGAGCAGAAAATCCGCTTCAGCCCGCCCGGCGCGCAGCAATTCCTGCCCGTCCATCGAATCCACGCTGACCACGAAGCCCGCCGCATGCAGCATGGCGAAGACATCTTCCAGATGCGCGAACGGCGTTTGCGGCAGGCAGCCCAGATCGACCACATCCGCGCCCGCGCTTTGGTACGCCTTAGCGCGTTCGAGAATCACGGCCAAGCTGATGATTGGGGCATCGACGATCTCGGCGAAAATGCGCGCGTCGTGACGGCTCAGATCGATGGGTGCGGCCTCGCGGCCAAAAAAGCGCGGCAGATCCTTGATCTCATCCGGCCCGCGCACAAAAGGCACGCCGAAGTGCGCGCTCAGCGCCGCGAGGTCGCCGCGACAGCGCCCCGGCACCATGACGCGATTGACCCCTCCGGTGACGCTGACCCGGCGTTGAATCATCTCGGTGGTCATCAGGCCGGCTACTTGCAGCGAAAACGCGAGCACGCTGTGCGTGAAGGGCGCCGGCTGCATGGCCTCAAGCACGCGCCGCAGGTTCTTTTCCGCCAGGTGGCCGGTCAGGAAGAGGATGTGCTCAGGCAGCCTAGCCTCTGCTCCAGTGCGCTTGCCAGCTCTTCGACCAAGAGCGCGACCGTGGTGTGCTCGAACCGGACGAGCTTGGCCACATTGTCCAGATCATTCGGGCGCGGATAGACCCAGACATCGCCGCCCGGCGCCTCGGAGATCAGCGCGGGCGCGGTATCGCAGGCGAATCGATGGACGGGATGCGGCGTTTGCCGGCCTGCGCGTAGAGGTTGGTGGCGAGCGTATCGGATATGCCCGCGACGCATTTCGCCACGGTATTCGAACTCGCCGGCCCGATCACCACGCTGTGATAGTCACCGCCATACAGAAAGGTGACCGGCACCGAGCTGGCCGTGTTGTCACGGTAGACCTTCATGCCCGGCTTGAACGCGGCCAGATCGTAGCCGTATATTTTCAGGACTTCGCCAGCCGCTTCGCTCAGGAACAGATCGACATCGGGCAGACCCTTGATGATGTCCATGCACTACTTCAGATAATGCCCGGAACTGGTCAGCGCCCAGGCAACGCGCGGCGTCAGAAACCTAGTCATGACGGCAATGGTCCCGCAACGAACTTGAATATTTCACTGGAATCGATGGCTTTTCGTGATCTGGTGGCGCTGTTCCAATTTGCAACGTCGCGTCGCACGTGTACCAGATCAGGATGGTAATCGTGTTCTCCGTCAAACGGAACACTCCGGTGAGAGCGGGATATCCGGCTAGAATGCGCTTCGGCAAAGTGGCTGCCGGGTGCGGGAGGAAATCATGGGTGAGGCTGGCGAACAAGCGTACTGCGAAGATGAGGTCAGGCAGCGATTGTCCACGCAGTTGCCGCACTGGTATTACGAAGACGGCTGGATACGCCGCAAGTTCAAGACCTCAGGCTGGAAGGGTACGCTGATGGTGGTCAATACGGTCGGCCATCTGGCCGACGCCGCGTGGCACCACCCGGATCTCATCGTCCCGTATGCGTTCGTGATCGTCAAGCTCGTCACGCACTCGGCCAAAGGCATCACGGACAAGGATTTCGCGCTGGCGAAGAAAATCGAGGAAGTCATTCGGTGGCAGCCGGGCAGGGAAGGCGGCGCGCTCGAAGGCACGCCGAACGAGGACGCGCGCTTCAAGTACCTCAAGTACGACTGAGCGAGCGTGATGGACATTATTTTCATCCGCGACATCCGGCTCGAAACGCTGATCGGCGCCTACGAGCATGAACGCCGCCAGCCGCGCACCTTGCAGGTTAACATCGAGATCGGCCGCCGCGAGCTGCGTGCCTGCAAGACCGACGAGCTTTCTGACACCATTGACTATGCCGCGGTAGTCGCCTTTGTCAGGGAGACTTTTTCCTCCCACACGTTTCATCTGCTTGAACCGCTGGCGGAATCAATCGGCGATCGGATACTGAAGCAATTCGACGCGCACTGGGTGCGCATTGATCTGTCCAAAACCGGGATCGTGCCCAATGCGCGTGAAGTCGGCGTGCGCATTGAGCGCACACGGTAAAAGTAAAGAGCGGGATCAGATGCCCTTGAGGTTGGCGGGTGTTCTGGTTTACCGGCTCATTCAACCAACTTCGCCTCACGCCAGCGGCGCACCGAGTTAACCGCCCAGATGCGCGATGCGCGGCGCAGGTCGTCGAGGTTCAAGCGCCGCTCAGAAATTTCCCCGCGCGCCAGCAGCCAGGCGCGAAATACGCCGGGCAGCAGTCCGCATTCGACCGGTGGGGTCAGTTTTCGACCGTCGAGTTCGACGACGAGGTTGGCGACGCCGGTTTCGGTGACTTCCCCGCGCGTATTCCATAACACCACGTCGTCACAATCCGGTTGCGACGCTTTTGCCTCGTCATAAATGACGCGCTGGGTGGTCTTGTTGTAGAGAAATGGGTTGGCCGGATCGACCGGCGCGGTTGCGAGCTTCAGTCGTACCGGGGATGCTGAAGCTGACAAAGGCGTGTTTTCCAAACTGATGTGGCCATCGCGTTGCACAACGAGCCGAACGCGCTGCGCTTGCTGTGAAAAATGGGTTGCCAGCGTTGTCACCCGGGTGCGCACCAGTGCGATATCGGTGTGAGCGCCGAGGTAGTTCGCGGATTGTTCGAGCCGGAGCAGATGCTCATCGAGCAAAAAATACCCGCTGCCCGGTTCCCAGAGCAGGGTTTCCAGAAGCGCGAAAGGTGGCGGCGTGTCAGTGACAATGCGCGCCTTTAACAGGCACTCCTCATATTCGGTCTGGCTGGTCGAATCCCAGACGATGCCGCCGCCTACACCGTATTCGAGCTGGCCGCTGTTGCGATCGAGGACCGCAGTGCGAATCGCGACATTGAAGCGGGCGCGGCGACCCGGTCCGAAATAGCCGATACAGCCGGTGTAGACGCCGCGCGCTGTGGTCTCGACTTCGGCGATAACTTCAGCGGCGCGAATCTTCGGTGCGCCGGTAATGGAAGCGGGCGGAAACAAAGCCCGCAGGATGTCGCAAACTGTCGCTTGGGTTTGTGCCGTCACGGTCGAGGTCAATTGCCAGACGGTGGGGTAGCGTTCCAGTGCGAAGAGCTTCGATGTCTGCACGCTGCCGGTGCGGGCAATGCGGCCGATGTCGTTGCGCACCATGTCGGCGATCATCACGTTTTCCGCGCGATTTTTTTCCGACGCGGCCAGCGTCTGCGCGCGGACCAGGTCCTGCTGCTGCCACAGACCGCGCCCGGCGGTGCCTTTCATCGGCCGGCTGGTCAGTTGTTCGCCTTTGAGTTCAAAAAACAATTCCGGTGACGCCGAGCACACCACGAAACGACCACAATCCAGATAGGCGCTGAAGCGCGGATCATTGGCCTGAACCATACGCAGGAACAGCGTTTCCGGATCTTCCTCGGCAGGCGCGCGCAAGCGCAGGGTGTAGTTCGCCTGATAGATGTCGCCCGCTTCAATGAGGGCGAGAATATTCGTGATCGCCTGTTCGTATTCCGTGCGATCCACCAATGGTTGCCAGCGATACTGGGGAATTCGGGCGGCTGGGCGGTAATCGGGCAATTGCACCAATTGCGGTGGCGAGTACAGTCCCATCCAGAGCAACGGCAAGGCACCTGCCGCATGCGCCCGGATCGCGGAATCGAAGGCGGGTGCGGCTTCGTAACTGATGAATCCCGCAGCCCACAGACCTGCTTGATCAACGCGCCGTTCGATCTCGCGCAGTGCGCTCAGCACTTCCCGAATATCGGTGACGGCGATGATCTCGCGGGCATCCTGGAACTGCCACCAGCCACCGGCATCAGCGTCCTGAATCAGACTGCGGTTCAACATGAAAAAATTCTACGTGATGCAGGGCGCAGAACGCGGTGAATTTACGGGGAGTGTGACAGAAGGCCGCGCCTGATTTCGGGCATGTCGGTTGTATGCGAACCGCCAGCCGGACGAAATCCAGAGCAGGCGAATATTGCGGTGCGACACAAAATATTGCAACCGCGCTTCGTCTGCCTTCCGCGCAGATTCCGATCCACCTGGGCGAAGCTATGCGCGGAATAGATGATAAATGCAATCATTAAGTTACGTGATTTCCCCTCCAAGTCAGCGATGAGCGAGTTGCCCGATTGGATATCGCAAAAACATTTGCAGCGCAAAATAAAACGCCTCCTTGATTGCAGTTCGTGCCGACACGTTGACCGTGGCAGGGGTCTGTGCTTGACTGCCGACAACTGTCCGCTGAAACGCTGATTTCCGCTGTCTTGCGGACTTCCCCAGTTGTTGATTCCAGTCAATGTCCAGCCGCCGCCAAGCAATTGCGGCCCCTGGAAACAAGTCCGACGGCATCCAAGTCCCGTTCGGACTGGAGGAGTAACTCGAATGAAAACCAATCAACCGGCCACCGATGTGGCGGCAATTCGCCGAGCTTACGGGCAATTTTTGAGCAATGGGCGGGTACCGGACGGTGTCGTTCCCGAATACATCGAACGGTCCTGGAAACGCAGCGCTGGGTTCGGCGTTGCCCATGACCGCATTCGAGAAATCGGCAGGGCGGACGAAAGTGATCTGAGGGTTGCCGTCAGCCAGTATGGAAGCCTGATCAGCCTCGCGGCTCCCGTGATGGAAAACCTGCATCACCAGATCAGGGGATCAGGCAGCGTTGTCCTGCTGTGTAATGGCGAAGGATTTATATTGCATTCGATGGGTGATCCGGATTTCTTGCCGAAAGCGCAACGTATCGCGCTCAAACCCGGTGTGTGCTGGGCGGAGAACCAGAAGGGCACCAACGCGATCGGCACGGCGATCATTGAGCGCCAGCCGGTGGTCGTTTATGCGGGCCATCATTTTGTGCAGCAGAATCATTTCCTGGCCTGTTCGGCGGCGCCGGTGCTTGATCCTTTTGGCGAAGTGGCGGGTGTGCTCGACATCACCTGCGACTACCGCTATCACCAGAGGCATACCCTTGCGCTGGTGAAAATGTCGGTGCGTGTGATTGAGCGCCAGATGTTCCAGCACCGATTCAGTGGCGACGTCGTGTTCAACGTGCATACGGAGCAAAGTTATCTCGGCAGCCCCTTCGATGTGCAATTGGTATTCTCCCCGGAAGGCCGGTTTCTTGCCGCGACGCCGGCCCCATGCAACCCGCTCGATTTGCAACCGGGGGTACGGCATGGTTGCTTCGAAGACCTCTTCATTGCGTCATTCAGGCCGATCCTGGACAAACTGCGCTCCGCGTCGGCTTCGACGGTCGAGGTCAAAATGAGAGGCGGTGGTGTACCGGTTTTCGTCCAGCTTGCGCATCCGGTCGCGCCCAAACAGATGATCCAGAGCGCGGCGATTGAGAGCGCCACGCATAAGCAGTTTGCCCGCACGCCCGCGCGACATCAACTGACGCTTGATGGGCTCGGCGCCTCCGATCCGGCCTTGCTCATCACCACCGACAAAGCCAGACGTACTCTTGGACTTGACATTCCACTCCTGATCGAAGGGGAAACCGGCACGGGCAAGGAGTGGTTCGCGCGTGCAATTCACAACAGCGGCCCGCGCGCGAAAGGGGAGTTCATTGCCCTCAATTGCGCGGCGATTCCCGGGTCGGTGCTTGCGGTGGAACTGTTTGGCTTCGAGGATGACAATTCCACCGGCGCGCAGGGGAAGTCGGCTACGGGAAAGATCCAGCGCGCGCATGATGGAACCCTTTTTCTGGACGAGATCGGCGAGATGCCATTGGCCCTTCAAGGGCAGCTGCTTCGAGCACTTCAGGATCGCGACAGTGAATCGTCCGGAGGCGCGCAGAACGAAATGATTCCGGCCGTGGTGTGCGCCACGCATCACAGTCTGGCGGAAATGGTCAGGGCGGGAGAATTCCGGGAAGATCTCTACTATCGCCTGAATGGACTGACGCTGACCCTTCCAGCGCTGCGCCAGAGATCGGACATAGTCGCGCTGGCTCAGACCATGTGCGCGCGGGAGTCAAATGGCAAGCGCGGCGCCGAGTTATCGCCAGCCGAGTTGTCGCAAGAGGTGCTGCAATTGTTCGCTCACCATCCCTGGCCGGGAAATTTGCGTCAAATGCACTCGGTGATACGCACGGCAATGGCGATGCTCGATGAAGGAAACACGATCGAGCGCCGCCACCTCGCGAATGATTTTCTCGCGCAGATGGATCAATGCACCGCTCCCTCCACAGCTCATGCAACGACGATTGAGAGTCTGGAGAGGATTGAACTGCACGCGATCCAGGATACGATTCGCCGTAACCACGGCAACATCTCCGCCGCGGCGCGTCAGCTCGGGGTAAGCCGTACCACGCTTTATCGAAAACTCAGGCAAACCGGCTTCCTGCCTGTGTTTAATTCACTGCGCGAACGATGCGATCCATCGGCATCGGTGAAGGGCTGATCCAACCTGCAACAGTTGTTCAGAACTGAAACACCGGGAAACGCTTCCTTTGCGTCCGCAAGATCATCGCGCCGGAAAACCATTGACCCTGTAGGTGCGCTGTGCTTGTATACCGGCACACGTTCGGTGTGATTTCCTCGCGGATTACGTGAGCGTCAAATGTGTATGCCGTTACGGCGCGATGAAGTATCGCGTTGTTAGGCCGTGAGGCAATAAATCCAGGCAGCACTTGTTCCACAAACACAAAAACGCAGGAGGAGGAATTTTGATGAGATTCAAATTGTGTAGTTTCATAGTGCCGCTGGCCATGGTCGCAGCGACTGCGGCTGTGCAGGCCAACTCGGACGTAGAAAAAAATATCGCCAACCCGGCGAACTGGGCGATGCAGGCTGGCGATATGTACAACCAGCGCTACAGCAAGCTGAGCCAAGTCAATGCCACGAACGTCAACAAGCTTCAGGTGGCGTGGACCTTCTCGACCGGTGTATTGCGTGGCCACGAAGGTTCGCCTCTCGTGATCGGTGACATGATGTATCTGCATTCGCCGTTTCCGAACAAGGTGTTCGCGATTGACCTGAACACCAACAAGATCAAGTGGAAGTACGAACCCAAGCAGGATCCGGCGGTAATTCCGCAGATGTGCTGCGACACGGTCAATCGCGGTCTGGCCTACGCGGAAGGCAAAGTGTTCCTGCAGCAGGCAGACAGCATGCTGGTCGCTTTTGATGCCAAGACCGGCAAAGTCGTCTGGTCGGTGAAGAACGGTGACCCGAGCCTGGGCGCGGTGAATACCAATGCGCCGCATGTGTTCAAGGACAAGGTCATCACCGGCATCAGCGGCGGCGAGTGGGGTGTGCGCGGTTACGTTGCCGCCTACAACATCAACGATGGTTCGCTGGCGTGGAAGGGTTACAGCACCGGTCCGGACGACGAAATGCTGATTGATCCCAACACCACCACAACCTGGATGGACGGAAAAGTGCAGCCGGTGGGGGCGGATTCTTCGCTGAGCACCTGGCAGGACGACCAGTGGAAGATCGGCGGCGGCACCACCTGGGGCTGGTATAGCTACGACAAGGCGCTCAATCTCATGTACTACGGCAGCGGCAACCCGAGCACCTGGAACCCGGCGCAGCGTCCCGGCGACAACAAGTGGAGCATGAGCATCTGGGCGCGCGATGTGGATACCGGCGCGGTGAAGTGGGTCTATCAAATGACGCCGTACGACGAGTGGGACTACGACGGCATCAACGAAATGATCCTCGCCGACATTCCGGTCAAAGGCAAGATGACCAAGGCGCTGGTGCACTTCGACCGCAACGGTTTTGGCTACACGCTGGATCGCACCAACGGCGCGCTGCTGGTTGCGCAAAAGTTTGATCCGACGGTGAACTGGGCCACGCACGTGGATATGAAGAGCGGTCGTCCGCAGGTCGTGTCCAAGTATTCGACGGCACAAGGGGGCCCGGATTTCAATACCAAAGGGGTGTGTCCTGCGGCATTGGGAACCAAGGACCAGCAGCCGGCTGCATTCTCGCCCAAGACCCGGCTGTTCTATGTGCCCACCAACCACGTGTGCATGGACTATGAGCCGTTTGAAGTCGAGTACGTTGCGGGGCAGCCGTACGTCGGTGCAACGCTCTCGATGTACCCGGCCATCGGTCCCGGAAAGTCAGGTGGAATGGGTAACTTTATCGCCTGGGATGCCGGCACCGGCAAGATCGTCTGGTCCAAGCCAGAGAAGTTTTCGGTGTGGAGCGGCGCTCTGGCCACTGCGGGTGACGTGGTGTTCTACGGCACCCTGGAAGGCTACATTAAGGCCGTGAACAACCAGGGCAAGGAACTGTGGAAGTTCAAGACCCCGTCCGGCATCATCGGCAACGTGTTCACCTACCAGCACAAGGGCAAGCAGTATGTGGGCGTGTTCTCGGGCATTGGCGGCTGGGCCGGCATCGGCATGGCGGCTGGCTTGGAGAAAGACACCGACGGCCTGGGTGCGGTGGGCGGTTATCGTGAACTGAACCAATACACCGATCTGGGCGGTTCGCTCACGGTGTTTGCGCTCGGAAACTAAAGCCGCAGAATAGAGTTTGTAGGCGAAATGGCATCCCGGTGCGTTCACGGGATGCCATTTCTTTATTTCCCCTCAAGGATTCTCACATCATGAGTAGCGCGTTTTTGAAAGGCAGCATGCTGGCCGCAGTATTCGCGGCGATAACGACATTGCCGGCCGGGGCAGACGAACCCGGTTCCGGTAAGCAGCTCTACACGGTTGTGGACGGCTACAAGGTGGATGCGGCCACAATGAACGGATTTCGTGCCTGGCGCGCAGGGGCCTGCGACCGCTGCCACGGCGCCAATCAGGAGGGCATGGTCGGGCCTTCGCTGATCAGCAGTCTGAAAGTGTTGACCAAGGAGGAGTTCGTCAAGACTGTGACCGAGGGCAGGCTTGAAAAAGGGATGGCTTCGTTCAGCACCAACAAGAAGGTCATGGACAACATGGATAATCTCTATGCCTACCTTAAAGGGCGTTCCGATGGCGCGATCACGCGCGCAAAAGTTGAGGAACTGAAACCTTGAGGCTCGATCCCATGCCTGCACTTTCCGGAACGTCAGGCGGCCGGATGGCACGCTGCGCGGCGGCGTTCCTGGCCGCCTGCCTGATGAGTATGGTCGGAGCAGCGGCGAGGGCGGATGATTCCGAGGAGACCGAGCGCAAAGTGCTCAAGGTGTGCGCCGACCCCAACAATCTGCCATTTTCTAACCAGCAGGGTGAAGGCTACGAGAACAAATTGGCTGAGCTGTTCGGGCGCGAAATGGGCCTACCGGTGCAAACCTACTTTTATGCCCAGCGGCTGAATTTCGTGCGCAATACGCTGCGCTTCAAATTGCCCGGGGAAGATTTCCGCTGCGACATCATGATGGGTGTGCCGGTGGGATTTAATCAGGTTGCCACCTCTCGGCCTTATTACCGTTCGACATATGCCCTGGCTTTTATCAAAGGCCGCGGCTTGGACATGGTGAACAGTGTGGCCGACTTTCTGGCTTTGCCCAAAGACAAATTGCGCGGACTCAAGATCGGCGTGTTTGACCGCTCGCCGGGAACGCAGTGGCTGAAGAATCACAATCTGGTCGATAGTGGCGTGCCTTATCGAATGATGAACGCGCGGCCGGACTACTATCCCGGCGAGATCGTGGAACAGGATCTGGTACAGGGCAAGGTGGACGTGGCGGTGCTGTGGGGGCCGATTGCCGGGTTCGCCGCCACCCGGGTCAAGGATCACGAAGTGGTGGTCATTCCGATGGCCTCGGAACCCGGCGTACAGTTCGACTATCAGGTGGCAATGGGCATTCGTCACGGGGAAACGAAATGGAAGCAACGAATCGATGGCGTGATCGAATCGGCGCTGCCGCAGATCCTCGAAATTCTGCGTAGTTACCGGATTCCGATTCAGGAATAGTAACGCGCAATCAAGCGGCGGCATGCAACTGCGCCGCGGCAGGTAAGCGTCATGCGGATGAGCACAAAGGCGCGGTTCGGCCGGGCGATGTGGGTGCTGCTGGTGTTTGCTGGTGTCAATGCGTGGGCGGACACGCGTCGTGCGCAGGTGCTGAAAGTGGCGCCCAGCCTGGCGCGGGTGGAAGCCAGGATTCCCGGCGGGGGCTTTGCGTTCGGCACCGCGGTGGCGATCACTGCGGATCGTGTGGTTACCAACTGCCACGTCACGCGCGAGGCGCAGGATGTTTTCGTGATCAGGGGCGGACTGCGATGGCGTGCGCAGGCGCAACTCGCCGATGTCGGCCATGACCTTTGCCTGCTATGGGTTCCGGGCCTGAACGCCAGGGCCGCAACGCTGGCCGATGGTTCGGATTTGCATATGGGTCAGCCGGTCGCGGCGATCGGGTTCGGTGGCGCGACCGGGATTCAGATCTCGACGGGCGCAGTGACCGGACTGCATCGGCTTGACGATGCCCAAGTGATCCGCAGCAGTGCTGCTTTTTCGGGCGGTGCCAGCGGAGGAGGATTGTTCGACGAGGAAGGCAGACTGCACGGAATTCTGTGCTTCCGGCTGCCCGCCAGAGGCGCCTATTACTTCTCGATGCCGGTTGAGTGGTTCAGGCATCGTGTATTTGAACTATCCGCCTATCGGCCGGTCGCCCCATTGGGCGAGGAGAGATCGTTCTGGGAGCAGCACCAGGCGCAGCAGCCTTACTTCATGCGCGCCACCGCCCTGGAAGCGGCACAGGACTGGTCCGCAATGCTGAGCCTGGCCGACGCATGGATGGAGGCCGAACCGCGAAATCCGGATTCGCGGGATTATCTCGGCAAGGCGTTGGGTGCATCAATGAACGCGAACAGGGACAGGCAATGATGAAACGTACCGCCATGCTTTCAGGTTTGCTTGCTGTCGCGGCTGCGGGCGCTTTCGCCCAGCCGCCGGGCAATGATTTTCCGACTGCGGGCCGCGTGGAGTATGTGCAGGAGTGCATGGAAAATCATTCGGGCAGCCGCTATGAAATGCGCTACAAGTGCTCGTGTGCGCTTGATCGAATCGCGGCCACTGTGCGCTACGACGAATACGTCGAGTTGTGGACGGCGGCGAAAGCCATCTCGATCGGCGGCGAACGCGGTGCCCAATTGCGCGATGCGCAAGTGTCGCGCGACATGGCGAAGAAATTTAGATCCATCGACGAACAGGCGCAGAATGATTGCTTTCTGCGCAAGGAAGAATGATGTTTAACGCACGATCGCGCAAGGGCAGGTGGTGGGCGTCGCTGATGACTGGACTTGGCATCGCGCTGATTTGTGCCGCGGTGCGGGCCGCCGAAATAGAGGAGGCGGTTCCCGATACCGAAATCTGGCTGAAAGTGCGTACGAGTTTTTTCGGCACGCGACCAATAAAGCCGGATGTTGATGCCGTGATCCGGCTGGAGGCACCCTACCGGGCTCAGGACGCGGCCACGGTTCCAATCGCCATCCGTACCGGAACTGGGCAAGGCGGCGGGCGCTACATCCAGACTCTTTATCTCATCGTGGATAAAAATCCGTCGCCGATTGCGGCGATTTTCCGTTTTACGCCGGATAGCGGCCGCGCCGATATTGAGACCCGTATCCGTGTGGAGGACTACACGCCGGTGCGGGCAATTGCTGAAATGAGCGACGGAAAATTGTACAGTTCGGCAAGGTTCGTCAAGGCAGCGGGCGGTTGTTCCGCACCGGCAGGCAAGGACATCGAGGCTGCGCTGGCACGCCTGGGTCGCATGAAAATTCATCTCGATCAGTCGGTGGCGCTTGGTGAGCCCAATCTGGCGCAAGTGATGATCAGTCATCCGAATCATTCCGGCTTGGCCATGGACCAGTTGACCCGTCTGTATGTACCGGCTTATTTCGTCCGCACCATCAACGTTACCTACGCCGGAAAGCCGGTTCTCAGTGCCGATGTGGATTTTTCCATCAGCGAGAATCCGAACTTTCGTTTTTACTTCGTGCCGCGCGAAGAAGGGGAGTTGAAAGCGGAAGTGGTGGACACCAGGGATTTGCGGTTCGAGGCCATGCTGGCCGTACGGCGTGGCCTGTCCACCAAGATGAGCGAGTAGTTCTGAGAAGGAAAATCCGGCCCGTACCTGCCGTGAAGCGTGGCGCTAGAAAGTAATCGCCCGCGACAAATTCTGACCTGGCAGCAAGCTGTCAATCAGCGCGCGTAACTGAACCGCGGTCGCCGATTGCAGCGCGCCGCCGGGATGACGCACCGAGCTGCTGGCAATTGCACCTCTCAGGCGCAGGATTTCTTTTCTGATCGCAACTCCGGGCTGCTGTTCGAAGACGATAAGCGGCATGAAGCGGGTGTAGATTTCCTGAACCCGTTTCCAATCGGCCGCGCGCCCGGCTTTGACCATTGCCATCAAGACTTCCGGAAAGGCGAAGCCGGTATTGAAACCTGATGACCCGGCCTGCAAATCGAACAATCCGTACAGCGCACCGAGTCCGGTCAGGACCGGCACCTTGCGCTCCTTCATACCGGACACGAGCGCGCGGATTTTCGCGGCGGTGGGAACAGCTTCTTCCTTGATACACGCGATCTGCGGGATGTCGCGGATCAGGCGCAACAGCAGCGGCACCGGCATGTGCACCTGGGTGGAAGCCGGGTGATCCTGCGCCACGATCGGAATCCGAATGGCTTGCGCGATCTGGCTGAAATACTCGAATACCCGCTCGTCGTTCGGCACCGTTTCCGCGTGTGGCGTAATCATCACGGCGCTGGCACCGAATTGCTGTGCCAACTGCGCGAGGTCAGCCGCCGCGCGAGTGCCGCTGTGGCTGGCGCCGACGATGACCGGCATTTCGCCGGCCGCTGCTACTGCGACGCGGATTAGCTCCGCACGTTCGGCATCGAGCAGACGGTTCGCCTCGCCCAGCACACCCAGAATCGTGATGCCCTCCACGCCAAGGGCAGCCATGAAGTGCACCAGTCGGTCGAATGATTCAAGGTCGAGATTTTCCTTGTCGTCGAAGGGCGTCGCCAGGATCGGAAACACACCTTCGAATGCCAGTGCATCGGTCATAATTGTTTTCTGGTTGTTTTCTTCGCGATGAGCGCATTTTCGGATGCGCCGCAAACGCTGTAAAGGGCTGGCGCGTCGCGGGGTGGCAGTACAATCGCGATACACATGGGAAAACAATCCCGGGAGGAAAAGCATGGACATGCCCATCAATCAACTCAAGCGGGCGCTGAAAGCAGGCAAACCCCAGACGGGCTGCTGGCTGAGCCTGGCAAGCCATGTATCAGCGGAAATTTGCGCCTCGGCCGGTTTCGACTGGGTGCTGGTCGATACCGAACATGCGCCGTCTGACCTGCAAAATGTGCATCACCAGTTGCACGCGATTGCCGCCTATCCGGTTTCAGCGCTCGTGCGCGCCTACTGGAACGACACGGTTCTGATCAAGCGCCTGCTCGATGTCGGTGTGCAGTCGTTGCTGCTGCCTTACGTGCAAAACGCCGAAGAAGCCAAGCGCGCGGTGGCAGCCGTGCGCTACCCGCCCAAGGGCATCCGTGGCGTGTCGGCCAATTCGCGCGCCAACCGCTTCGGCCGGGTAAAGGATTATTTCGCGCATGCCAACGATGAAATATGTCTGCTGGTGCAGGTCGAGACGCGCGCAGCAGTCTCGGAAATCGAGAAGATGGCAGCGATCGACGGCATCGACGGCATTTTCATCGGTCCGCAGGATCTGGCCGCGGATTTCGGGCATCTCGGCAACCCAGGACATCCGGAAGTGCAGGCCGCAATGGCCGATGCGCTGACCCGCATCAAAAAGACCGGCAAGGTGCCGGGCATACTCGCGTTTTCGGAACCCGATGCCAAACGCTGGATCGATCATGGCGCGCAGTTCGTCGCCGTAACCTCGGATCAGTATCTGCTCGTGCGCGAAAGTGCGGCCGTGGCCGCGCGCTTCAAGACCTGATTCAAGACTTTCAGCGCAGGTGCTGTTTCTTTTCCTCGATGCTGTTGACCATGTGGCGGATGCCGCGCAGCCAGGAATTGTCGGTGTTGCCGCGCAGGTCAACGGATTTCACGTAGAGCATACGGCCCGAGCCGACATCTTTGACTTCGATATTGATGTTCAGGATGAGATTGCTGACTTTCTGCACCCAGCCGATGACAATGACCTCGGCGCCAAGAGCCCGCCCGATGTCGAGTTCGCAACCGTTGCAATCGCGCAAATCCTGACGCGCTTTCTCGTCGGCGATCAACTGCGCCGCAGCACCGTGTTCGACGATCCGGTACATACCGCGCTCGTCAAACTGCCGGCGTATTTCATCGCCGATGAGAGTCAGGCGCTGTTGCTGAGCTGCCTTGACGGTTTCGGTTTCATAGGCCCGCATGTCGTCGATCAGCTCGAAATCCATGACAGCTGCGCGCCTGGGTTCGTTCATCCCCGATTGAGCGGCATTGACCGGCAGCGCGAAATTCAGGCCGGCAGCGAGCAGCGGCAGTAACAGCACTTTCAACATGGTTTCAACTCCCTTGTTATCGTCGGCCCGGACTGCGTCGAAGGCAACGTCACTCGG